>CAZLZH010000009.1:0-53625 GCA_964563955.1 uncultured Bacteroides sp.
AACCCACATAAACACTGGGTTTATTTGTCGAGCGACTTCATCGTCGGGAACAACAATACATCCCGAATAGCCGGGCTGTCAGTAAACAACATGCACAATCTGTCGATGCCGTAGCCGATTCCGCCTGTTGGCGGCATACCGATTTCGAGGGCGTTCAGGAAGTCCTCATCTGTGTGGTTTGCCTCCTCGTCACCGGCATCTGCCAGTGCATCCTGCGCCTTAAAGCGTTCACGCTGGTCGATTGGATCATTCAGCTCGGAATAGGCATTGCACATCTCCCAGCCGTTCATGAACATCTCGAAACGCTCGACATATTCCGGATTGTCCGGCTTTTTCTTCGTGAGCGGTGAAATCTCAATCGGATGATCCATGACAAAAGTCGGCTGAATCAAGTGCTCCTCTACAAACTCCTCAAAGAAGAGATTCAGGATATCGCCCTTCTTGTGGCGCTCCTCATACTCTACGTGATGCTCCTTCGCAACGGCACGCGCCTCCTCCAATGTATGAATCTCATTAAAATCCACGCCTGCATATTTCTTTACTGCATCGACCATTGTTATACGCTCAAACGGCTTGCCGAGATCCATCTCGATGCCATTGTAAGTAATCTTCGTTGTACCAAGCACTTCCTTTGCTACATAACGATACATATTCTCGGTCAAATCCATCATACCATTATAATCCGTATATGCTTGATATAATTCCATCAATGTAAATTCCGGGTTGTGTCTTGTGTCAAGACCCTCGTTTCGGAATACACGACCGATTTCATACACGCGCTCCATACCGCCAACGATCAATCGCTTTAAGTAAAGCTCCAACGAGATACGAAGCTTTAAATCCTCGTTCAAAGCGTTAAAATGTGTCTCAAACGGTCTTGCAGCCGCACCACCTGCATTTGATACAAGCATTGGTGTCTCTACCTCCATAAAATCCTGCTCTGCCAAAAACTTTCGGATAGCTGCAATAATCCTGGAACGATTGATAAATGTCTTCCGGCTCTCCTCATTCATGATAAGATCGACATATCTCTGACGATAGCGGACATCCGTGTCCGTAAGACCATGGAATTTCTCCGGCAATATCTGCAAGCTCTTTGTAAGTAAGGTCATCTCCTCTGCGTGAATGGATATCTCACCGGTCATTGTTCGGAAGATATAACCCTTGATACCATAAATATCGCCAATATCGGATTTCTTGAAATCCGCATATACTTCCTCTCCAACCGCATCCCTTGCTACATAGATCTGAATTTTGCCCTTTAAATCCTGAATGTTACAGAAGGAAGCCTTGCCCATCACACGCTTGAAAAGCATACGTCCCGCAATCGATACACGAATCGGTTCCGCATCCATAATGGCTCTTCGCTCATTATAGTCCTGCTTGCTAACCTCCTTTGCTTCTTCCTCGGAAAGTCCGTCTACTGACGGAGCCTGTCTTCCGGCAAGCAGCTTCGCCTCATGTGCCTCATAGATTTCTCTCACTTCGTCTGTATGATGTGTCTGGTCATATTGGGTTATCCGGAATGGGTCCTTCCCCGCTTCCTGCAAATTCTGAAGCTTTTCACGTCTTACCTTGAGGAGCTGATTGACATCCTGTGGCTTTGCCTGATTTTGCTGATTGTTTTGCTTATTCTCTGCCAATTTTTTTCTACCTTTCTATTATAAATGAAGCTGTCGCGCTAAACCCCTCGTCTAGTGCGACAGCTTTCTTCTCCTAAAAATTAACGAATATCTAAGATTTTGTAATCATAGTTTCCGTCCGGAGCTTCTACCGTGATTGTTTCGCCAACCCGTCTCTTCATAATCGCAATTCCGAGTGGGGACTCATTTGAAATCTTACCATTCAGTACATTTGCCTCTGTGGAACCGACGATCTTAAATGTGTTGACCTCATCCAAATCGATATCCTGAAGGGTTACCTCGGAACCGAAATTCACAACACCCTGCTCAATCTCGTCCTCATCTGCAACCTCTGCATATTTTAAGATTTTTTCAATCTCCTCAATACGCGTCTCGATGTCTCTTTGCTCATCCTTTGCTGCATCGTACTCGGCGTTCTCTGACAAGTCTCCCTGTTCTCTTGCTTCTTTGATTTTCTGAGCAACTTCCTGACGTTTATCTACCTTTAAAAACTGTAATTCATCCTCTAATGCACGAAGACCTTCTCTGGTCAACAGATTTTTCTTCTCAGCCATATCTCTTATCCTTTCCTTCACGAAATATCAGCTCAGACTTTCACCGAGCACACATAAACCGATTATAGCGAATTCACGCGCATCTGTCAAACAAAAGCAGGCGCATATTCGCAATTGCATACATTTTAGCCTTCATTAATGATGGAACAAACGAATACCTGTAAAGGACATAACCATATCATTCTGATCCGCACATTCGATTACGAGATCATCTCTCACGGAGCCACCCGGCTGAGCGATATATTTTACTCCGCTCTTCTTTGCACGCTCCACATTGTCGGAGAATGGGAAGAATGCATCCGAGCCAAGCGTTACCTCTGTGTTTCCATCCAGCCATGCACGCTTTTCCTCACGCGTGAATACCGGAGGCTTAACCTTGAAGCGCTTCTGCCATTCACCCTCGCGCAATACATCCTCGTACTCATCCCCGATATATACATCAATCGCATTATCACGATCTGCACGACCAAGTGTATCAACAAACTGAAGATTAAGAACCTGTGGTGCCTGACGCAGATACCAGTTATCTGCCTTCTGACCGGCTAATCTTGTACAATGTACACGCGACTGCTGTCCTGCGCCGATACCGATTGCCTGTCCGCCCTTCACATAGCATACCGAATTAGACTGTGTATACTTGAGCGTGATGAGCGCAATCTTCATATCAATCTTTGCAGATTCCGGAAGCTCCTTATTCTTTGTCACGATATTGGACAACAATGTGTCATCAATTGCAAGCTCATTTCTGCCCTGCTCAAATGTAACACCATATACCTGCTTTCTCTCAATCTCCGCCGGTACATAGGATGGATCGATCTGAATGATATTGTAATTTCCCTTTTTCTTCTGCATGAGAAGCTCAATCGCCTCATCCGTGTAACCCGGTGCGATCACACCATCCGATACTTCCCGCTTAATCAATCGTGCCGTATCTGCATCGCAGATGTCGGAAAGCGCAATAAAATCACCGAAAGAAGACATACGGTCTGCGCCTCTTGCCCTCGCATAAGCACATGCAAGCGGAGAAAGCTCGCCTAAATCATCCACCCAGTAAATCTTTGCCAACGTTTCATCAAGCGGAAGTCCTACTGCAGCGCCTGCCGGTGACACATGCTTAAAGGAGCTCGCTGCCGGAAGTCCGGTTGCCGCCTTTAATTCCTTTACAAGCTGCCATCCGTTAAATGCATCGAGAAAATTGATATAACCCGGTTTCCCGTTAATGACCGTAACCGGAAGCTCACTGCCATCCTCCATATAAATACGGGATGGTTTCTGATTCGGGTTGCATCCATACTTGAGCAGTAATTCGTTTGCCATGATTTTTTCCTCCGTTTATCTGTTAAACTCTTTTATATTTATTTACTATTTTTGATGTTGCAATGCCTGTCTCAATGTCAATATATCGCACAAACAAAGATACCTTGTTTTCTTCATTCAGAGAATTCCAAAGCATATCCGTAAATGCATCCATGTCATCCGGAATCTCTACAAGCTTCGGTTCTCCCTCAAAGCTTGGAAGCGGATTGCCGTCTCCCATATATGTATGGATAAAATGTCCGGTTCCGTTCAGCGCATTTGTATAGGAATATGTAAATCGCTCACAGCAATCCGGATTACCGTCTGCAGATTTCAGAATAGACATCGCATAATTATAGCTTCCGTTTTCCAGATGCATAATACCTGAAATTCTCGGCGTATAATTTGGTGCGTCATCCTCATACTCGCGTGTGCGAAGCGCCTGTTCAAATGTCATCTGTTTATCCATCAGCTCATAAATCGTATCTGTCTGATCGCCGTTCGTCACGATTGTCTTATTGCCAAGCACACGAACTGGTGCATAAATGATCAAATGCGGGTCAGTCAGCTTGGATGGGTCTGCCGCCTCCGTGCGGATGCCATCCTCTGTCTCCGTAAACACACGATTCCGTGAATTAACGCTTCTGCCCATGATAAAATAAGCAGCCACTGCCTTCTTGCCATCCTTGGATCTTCCGATTACGATTCCTCGTCCCGGATATGCATTATTTTTTAATTTCTCTTCCAATGAAATCATTTTCACGTCTTTGTTCCTCCTACTCCGTTCCATATGGCTCCTCGTCATCCGTAATATTTCCGTTTCCGTCTAAGGAAATCGGGCTGCCAAGCAATGTCGGCTCCGGTTTCAAAAATGTCATACAAAAATCCTTCCCAATTGCGAGATACTCCCGGACATTTCGAGGAAACTGTCCGCCGTATTTCACGTTTTTCGCAGCGACACCATACGCATCCAGTCCAAGCTTTCTTGCATTGTAAACGGCTCGCGTCAAATGATACTCCTGCGTCACAATAATCACGCGCTTTGCCCCAAAGATTTTTTTTGCCCGATACATGCTTTCATAAGTTGAGAACTCTGCATGATCCAAAAATACATCCTCAGAAGCCACGCCTTCCTCCATCGCATACTTCTTCATAACGCCGACTTCATTATAATATTCACTTCCGTGGTCTCCACTCATCAAAAGCTTCGGCGCACAGCCGGACTGATAAAGCTCTATCCCCTTATCCAGGCGGTCGCGAAGCATCGGACTTGGCGTATCACCATTTTTGACAGATGCTCCCAAAACGATTATGCAGTCTACATCCGAAAGGCCTGCTGCCTCCTCTTCCGTAAGGATGTAGGGATTCACATCTTGTTTAACATAGATGTAAATTCCTGTCAACCCCAGAAGCACAAGAACCAGACACGCCAGACAAAACATAAATGCACAAAATAAAAAACTTTTTACTCCAATGCGTTTCTTTTTCATACTAATAACCGATTACGATTCTGTCTTTTTTTCAATTGCTTTTACAGGCTTTTTTACACCTGATTTTGTCGACTTCTTTACCGCAGAATCGTCCACATAATCATACTTCAATACCATCATGGAAAGCGGAGCAATATCCAGACTGATTGCATATGGCATACGGTCACACTTTTCCTCAAACGCCTGAACCTTACCATTCGTCATACCGGAACCGCCAAATTCCTTCGCATCGGAATTTAAAATCTCCTCATATTCCGTCAGACAAGGAGCGCCAATCCAATAGCCCTTCCGCTCCACAGGCACGAAGTTGCAGACAAACAAAAGCTGATTCTTCGACGTCTTGCCGCGTCGTATAAATGCAATGATACTCATCTTCGCATCATCGACCTTTATCCACTCAAAACCAATCTGCTCATTATCATTGTAATAGCATGCATCGTAGGTTGTGTACATACGGTTCAGCTCTGCAACCCATTTCTGCATCTTCTTATGATACGGCTGTTCCAAAAGGAACCAATCCAGACTCCGCGCCTCACTCCACTCCCGAAGCTGCGCAAATTCCTGTCCCATAAACAACAGCTTCTTGCCCGGATGTCCGAACATAAATCCATATGCCGTACGCAGATTTGCAAACTTGTCGACCTCGTATCCCGGCATCTTATTGAGCATGGAGCACTTCAGATGTACGACCTCGTCATGTGAAATAACGAGAACATAATTCTCAGCGTAGGTATATGACAGGCTGAATGTCAGCTTGTTATGATTAAAGGAACGGAAATACGGATCCATCTTCATATACTCCAGGAAATCATTCATCCAGCCCATATTCCATTTAAACAGGAATCCGAGTCCCTTCATGCTTGCCGGAGCTGTTACTCCCGCCCATGCAGTCGACTCTTCTGCTATCAGATATGCGCCCGGATTTCTTTCCTCCATGACCGTGTTAATCTTTTGCAGCAGTTCAATCGCCTCATAATTTTCATTACCGCCATCCTTGTTCGGAAGCCACTGTCCGGACTGTTTTCCATAATCAAGATAAAGCATCGAAGCCACAGCGTCTACACGAAGTGCATCAATGTGGAATTTCTCTACCCAGAAAAGCGCATTGGCAGTCAGGAAATTCGATACTTCATTTCTTCCAAAATCAAAGATACAGGTACCCCAATCCGGATGTTCACCGCGTCTTGGGTCCGGATGTTCATAGAGCGGCATGCCGTCGAACTTTGCAAGACCATGTGCATCGCGTGGGAAATGTGCCGGTACCCAGTCAAGAATCACACCGATTCCATGTGCATGCATATAGTCAACAAAATACATGAAATCCTCCGGCGTTCCATAACGACTCGTCGGTGCATAATAGTTTGTTACCTGATATCCCCAGGAACCGTCAAACGGATATTCCGCAATACCCATAAGCTCAATATGTGTATATCCCATCTTTTTCAGATAATCCACAAGCATTTTTGCAAGCTCGCGGTAGGAATAAAATCCAAAATCCGAATCCTCATCCTTCTTTTTCCAGGAACCGAGATGACATTCGTAAATAGACATCGGCTGCTTTATGCGCATCTGCCTCGTCTGCTTTCTGCGGTTGTCAACCCATGCATCATCCTTCCACTTGTAACCGGTAAGGTCGGCAACAACACTCGCATTGTCCGGTCGAACCTGACACTGATTTCCATATGGGTCGGATTTATACAAGATATCCCCGCTTCGCGTCAGTATCTGATATTTATATACAGCACCCGGCGCAACATCCGGAATAAACAACTCATAGATTCCCGATACCTGCTGTATCTGCATCGGATTCAGATTGCCATCCCACATATTAAAATCACCGACTACACTTACGCGTCGCGCATTTGGCGCCCAAACTGCAAAGTATGTTCCCTTTACGCCGTCAATCGTCATCGGATGTGCACCGAGCTTCTCATAGATATCATAATTTTTTCCCTCAGCAAACAGATACATGTCAAAATCCGAAAGCTGTGATGGAAATGCATAGGCATCAGCCGTTACAACGGTCGTCTGATCCTGATACATCGTTTCAATACGGTATTTATTCCCTTTAAATTTCCGCTTTGGATAGTAGATGCCGTATAAGCCTTCTGCCAGCCAATCCAACTCCTCCCTGCTTTTTCCGGTCGGAGAAGTGATGTAGACATGCTCGGCATGCGGACGATACACGGTAATCACTTGTCCCTCTCCATAATCGTGATTTCCAAGCAGATGCTTTGGGGCATTGATCATACCGCTCTTCAGTTCATCGTATAAGACCCAGTTTACCCAGTCTTCCAGTCGTTTGTTCATACTTATAAACCTCCTCGTAATAATCCTTTATTTCTAGTATTTATGTGGTCTTGCGGAAAAGCGTATCGCCGCCCGCAAAAGCACAAAACACAAAATTTCAATTGCTACAATTCCGAGATAGCATAATGCAAGATTCCTTGCAAATGCTTCCGGTAAAATATCCCGGAGCAAATCCCCCTCTGCAAAAAAACCGTAATCGCCCCGGAATATCATATCCCGAATACCCGCAAAAATCGGTTTACCGGACATGACAATCCTAAGAAGCAGGAGAGACGTAAGCAGTGCCCCGCCTGCACTCCCATACAAAAGCGGCATCGTTTCCCGTCGATTCCAAAGCTTACAGAAGCAATATATGCCACCGCAAAATGACACGATAGATACGATCCATGCAAAACGATAGTACCCCTTCAGCGTATTTAATTTTTCAACATTTTCTTGTGTCAGGGAATATCCGGCAATTTCATAATCCCCTTTGAAAAACGAGGAAAAAGAATCCGCCACCTGTTCGTAGTAAAGATCTGCCTCTGCCTTACTGATTGTAGCTGTTCCCGTCTGTGCGTAATCCGCCCCCGTATATTTATATACGCTGCGGTTCATCGCCAGCATACAAAGTGCAAAATGAACGATGAACAGCGCAACACAGACACTGGCAATCCACTGAAACCTTCTATAGTAATCTTGATTCATATTATTTATTTTCACATTTTCTAATTAAATATATAAGCCTGTTTATTTTATCATTTATACACAGCAATGTAAAGAAACCATTTCCCGAATCTGTCTATTTTATAGACACCATTTATTTCTTGCGCCCTCTCCTGTTTTCGACTATAATTAAATTATTCTTTTTTAAGGTGGTGAAGCGATGGCATCCGGCAATTTTGTAAATGGAAACGATGTGGCAACTTTTGTCCTTGAAACAGATGCGCCATACAGTATTTTAGATTTCGACCAGGGGCTCTGCTCAATGACAGGCTACTCTCCGAGAGAGCTGTCAAAGAAAATCTGTACCCTGGACAATCTTTTATATGTGGAAGATTTCACAGAGGTAATTGCCTCAATCAACTATCAATTAAGCATATCCAATCTCATAAGTATACAGCACAGAATTGTGACAAAAAACGGAACGGTTCTGACAGTTCTTTGCAACGGGCAGGCATTCTCGCTGAATGACGGGCGTGATGTTTTGCAATGCGTATTTACGGATATTACGAATCTGGAAAATGCGGCAAATGAAACGGTTCGTGCGAAAACGGATTTGGAGATTTTTGCGAATACCGTACCGAGCGGTGTCAGCAAGCATCTGCTTGACAACAATCTGTCGCTCATTTGGGCAAATAATTTCTTTTATGATTTATGCGGCTACTCTCAACGGGAGTTCCGTGAAAAATACGGAAAAAGTACATTACAGTTAGTTCTGAGTGAAGACTTATCGGCCGTGATTGAAGCCCTCGCTGACTTAACAGAGGACCAGCAATCCAAAATTCTGAATTTCCGGATTCAGTGCGCCGACGGCAGCGTCAAATGGGTCAATGCTGTCATTGCACGGGCAGGTGAAACGGAACAGGACTTCCCTGTTGTCAATCTTGTTATGTCCGACATCACCAACCTCAAAATTGCCGAGGCAAAGGCAATGCTGGAGGAACAAAAGTACCTGATTATCTCTGACATTTCCGAGGAGCTTCCATATGAATACGACATTGCGGAAGATACGATTACCTTCGCAGAAAAGTTCACCCATATATTTGAAGGAGAATCCGTCATCGTAAATCCCGCCGAAAATATGCTTAAAATGGGGCTTGTGTCATACGATACACAGTCTGCAATAGAGGAATTGTTTTATCTGGCAAAGGCCGGAACGGAATATCATTCTACGGAATTTAAATTAAACACCCGGAACAGCGGATTTCAGTGGTATTTTTCCACCTTCTCCACGATTTATGATGAGGACGGAACCCCGCTTCGTGTAGTTGGTCTGCTTCGTAATATTCATGCACAGAAGATTGAGCAGCAGAAGCTCCTTACGCGAGCAGAAACCGATTTGATGACCGGGCTGTATAACAAGGCTACAACGGAGAGCAGGATTCAGGCATCCCTGCGGGAATTGAACGGCAACAGCTACGATGTTCTCATGCTCGTCGACATTGATGATTTTAAAAAGATTAACGATACATACGGACATTTAAAGGGCGATGAAGTCATCGTCAACCTTGCAAATACATTGCAGGAGCTACGCGGAGAATACGGCATTGCCGGACGTTTGGGCGGTGATGAATTTTGTGTTTTCCTTTCCAATGTGTTGGATACGCAGCTTGCGTGTGAGAAGGCTGTTTCGATTGCAGACCGGCTGCGCGAGCTTTATCCCGGCACAGATTCCTGCAAGGTGACGCTCAGTATCGGAATTGCCGCATCCAACCAGCAGATTCCATACAGCGTCCTGCTTGAAAATGCAGATACCGCACTTTATCAGGCAAAATTAAACGGCAAAAACTGCTACTACTATTATGTAGATGATATGGAGCGTGGCAAATACGAGAATGCGCGCACAGAAATCTCCGAGAAACAAAACGATACATCTGCGCTGTTTGATACGCTTTTATCAACATTATTTTCCTCCACGAATACTCACAGTGCCATTGAACAGGCGCTTTCGTATATCGGGGAACATTTTGATATTGATAAGATCAACATCTGGGAATACGGCTACAATAAAAACTTCCTTGACTGCACACATCAGTGGTGCAAAAAAGGAATCACAGAAGATATGGCACTTCAGCAGCACATCCCGGCGATTACGTTGGAGGAGCTTGCCGCTATGGGAACAGACGGCATCACCTACTGCTCCGATACCTCACTCATCAAGCTTACCTCCGCCAGCATGAATCCACGTACCGCAGGTGTCCAGAAGCTTATGCAATGTGAAGTAAAATCCGGCACAAAACGAATCGGATATATCTGCTTTTATTCCATGAACAAGGATTCTGCATGGACAGGCGCTACATTAGCCACATTTAAGCAGATTTTCCGGTTGCTCAGCGAGGCCGTAAAAACAAAGATTTCCAACCGGAGCATGTCTTTGCTGCGCGATGACACAATTAAGGCATTTGACCTCGTGCAAAACCCGATGGTTATCGTAGATAAAGACAGCTATGACATTCTGTATTTTAACGAATGCTCCCATGAATATTATCCGAATATCTCGTTAAACAGCAAATGCTACAACTGTATGCATCAAGAGTCCGGTCCGTGTTCAGATTGTCCGATTCACAAAATTTCGGAATCAACGCCAACCGTTTCCTGTTCGAAATACAACAAGGTATTGGACGAACCATTTGATACCTATATGACAACGATTAACTGGAACAGCGGAAGCACTGCATTTTTAATTTCCTCCGCAACCCACAAGGAGACAAAAGCGGAACTGCTCAAGAAGGAGCTTGAGCAAAACATCAATATCGAAAAGCGGATTGCAGAGGCATCCTATCGCGATATTATTACCGGCTATGGCAATTTCGAGAAATTTAAAGTGGATGCACAGGATATCTTAAATGAGAATCCGGATACCGATTATGTTATGTTCTACTTTAACATCAAAAACTTTAAATATATCAATGAGACATACGGTCATAACGTCGGAGATCAGACCTTGAAGGCAGTTGCGGACGTTCTGAATAAATATATGCAGGACGGTGAGACGTTTGCCCGTGTAATCGGCGATACCTATATCATGCTGATTCACTATAAGGCAGAAGAACAGTTTATGTCTACCTTCAACAATATAAAAGCTGAGGTACACGACGCCTGTCTTGCGATTCAGGACCGCTTTATCGTTGATTTTACGACCGGCATCCTGATTATCGATGAAAATATGCACAGCTACAGCATCAACCGCCTTGTTGACCGCGCCATGATGGCAGGCAAGTCCATCAACTCGTCAACCGGTGTCAGCTATGCATTCTACGACGACGAATATCACAAAAAGATATTGGACGAAGCACAGCTTGAAAACAGCATTCACGGCGCACTTGAAAACAATGAATTCTGTGCTTATGTACAGCCGAAATATGATATTTCATCCAAGAGCCTGATTGGCGGCGAGCTGCTTGTGCGCTGGATGTCTCCGTCCAAAGGATTTTTGGAGCCTGCCGCTTTCATACCATCCTTTGAGAAAAACGGATTTATCTATCAGATTGACTGTTTCATGCTGGAGCAGGCATGTAAATCCATCCGGCGTTATTTAGATTCCGACATTTATGTCATTCCGTTTTCGGTAAATCTGTCGCGTGTGACCTTGGCACATCCGGACTTTTTGGCAAGGGTTCAGGACATTGTGGAAAAATATTACATTCCGCATCATTATCTGGAATTTGAGATTACAGAGAGTATCTTCTCCGAAAATTATGACCAGATGATTGATGTACTGAAAAAGCTGAAGTCTATGGATTTCATTATTAACATGGACGATTTCGGAACCGGATATTCCTCCCTGACACTGCTCCGGGATCTTCCGATTGATGTCATCAAGCTTGACCACGACTTCCTTGCCCGGTCGGCAACAAACGACAAAAATGCTGTCAGCATCTTAAAGAGCATCATTGATATGGCACATACGCTTGACATCCGTATCGTGAGCGAGGGAATTGAAACTGTAGAACAGTTAGACATGCTCCGTTCCATCAACTGCGAAATCGGACAGGGCTTCCTGTTTGCAAAGCCAATGCCGATTGAAGATTATGACAAGATGATTAAAGATTATTCGGTAAGCTGAAAATTTGCTTTTTTCGGCAAAAACTATTGACAGAAAAATAGGATTTTGCTATTCTATGATTTGTGTGTGAACACAATTGGAAATTTTCACTGGTCCAACGTATCTGGTGGTGTGGATAGGTTGTTCGTGTCTTGACCAAAGTGATAATTATAAAATGATTTTATTATTATGTATGGAGGTGTCTGGTTTGGCTAATATCAAATCTGCAAAGAAAAGAATTCTTGTTATCGAGACAAAAACGTTGAGAAACAAAACAATCAAATCTAAGATTAAGACTTTAATCAAAAAGGTTGAGCTTGCTGTTGCCGAGAATGATAAGGCTGCTGCTGAAGCTGCACTTAAGGTTGCAACTGCTGAAATCAGCAAGGCTGCATCAAAGGGAGTCTATCACAAGAACAATGCATCCCGCAAGATTTCCCGTTTAACACTTGCAGTCAACAAGCTTGCTTAAATTTACCCGATATATTAACCCAAAAGAAAAAGGCGCTTACTACGCGTCTTTTTCTTTTTTCTCTGCGCTTTTAAGCCGGTGTTTTTTCAAGTAACAGTGCAGCACCCACTTTTCCGGAATCCGCTTTAAGATAATCTGAATTTCTTCATGCTTTGCAATCGGCTGGACAAGTATGCTGTACAAGCCGGCATTGTTCGCCCCCCAGATATCTGTAAAAATCTGATCTCCCACAAAGAGCGTATTGGTCTTATCCGTTCCGAGCTTCTTCATCGCCTGCTCATATCCGCGCGCTGATGGTTTTCCGGCCTTATACACATAAGTGCAATCCACCTGCTCGTTAAAGCTCTTAACGCGCTCCTCGTCGTTATTTGACACAAAGCACACGGAAAATCCGATATCCTTCAATGTCCGCATCAATGCCTTTGCCTGTTCATTCGCAGGAGCATCATGCTCTACAAGCGTATTATCAACATCAAACAATACTGCCCGATACCCTTTTTGATAAAAGGCGTCAAAATCTATATGATAGGTGCTGTCATAATACTCTGTCGGGTAAAATCGTCTAAACATATCGTATCTCCTGTCCTAAAATATGATGTCTGCATTTATTATGACTCGTCCTCATGAAAAAAGCCATAAATCTGCCTTGCCACCGACTCCAGAATGCCCGGCACACAAACCAGTTCTTCCACAGAGGCCTCCCTGATTGCCGCAACATCCTTAAAATGCAGCAGCAATTGTTTACGTCTGCTTGCACCGACTCCCGGAATCTCATCCAGTATCGAATGCACTTGATTTTTACTGCGAAGCTGTCTGTGATATTCAATCGCAAATCGGTGTGCTTCATCCTGCATTGCCGTAATCATCAGCATCGCCTCGCTGCCCTTTTTGAACTGAACCTCTTCATTGTTATAATATAGTCCTCTTGTACGATGATTGTCATCCTTTACCATACCGCAGACCGGAATCTCAAGTCCTAAGCTGTCAAGCACCATAAGTGCGACATTGACCTGGCCTTTTCCGCCATCCATCATAATGACATCCGGCATCACATCCATCTTTTCATCCGTAAATCTTCTGGACAAAACCTCTTTCATCGACGCATAATCATCCGGACCGGAAACTGTCCGCAGCCGAAATTTGCGGTAAGCATTCTTCTTTGGCTTTCCCTGTTCAAATACTACCATAGATGCCACAGACAATACACCTGAAATATTTGAAATATCAAACGCTTCCATCCGGTTTGCAGCCGGAATCCCCAGCATATCCGCGATTTCCTGTGCCGCACCGACTGTCCGCTTCTCCTGTCGTTTTACGCGTTCCATATCCTGTTCCAGAACTAGTCTTGCATTTTCGGAAGCCAGATTCAATATCTTCCTTTTATCTCCCTTTTGCGGCACTAAAATCTGAACCTTCGTACCGCGTCGTTCTCCAAGATAATGCTCTAATATCTCTCGTTCATCCGGCATCTCCGGTACAAGAATCTCCTTCGGCAGATACGGTGTTCCGGAATAAAACTGTTTGATAAAAGCAGTCAGCACCTCCGACACCTGTTCCTCATTGCTGCCGTTCATATGGTGGTGTTCCCTGCCGAGCAGCTTTCCATCCCGCACGAAAAAGATTGTCACAACAATATCCGAAGCATTTGCTGCACAGGCAATCACATCCCGGTCATCTCCGGAAGCCTTATTCATCTGTTGCTTATCCTCGATATGGCGAATGCTTTCCATCAAATCCCGGACTTCCGCCGCCTTCTCAAATTCCATATCCTCCGCATAGCGTTTCATATCCGCCTGAAGCTTCGCAAGAATATCCTTGTAGTTTCCATTCAGAAACGACAGTGCTGCCTGCACCTGTTCGTTATATTCCTCACGGCTGATATAATTGTTGCAGGGTGCCTTGCATTGACCGATCTGATAATACAGGCATGGCCGGTCTTTTCCAATCTCCTGCGGCAGACGCTTATTGCAGGTTCGTAGATGATACAATTTATTAATCATCTCCAATATATCCTTTACAGCCTTCGCATTTGTGTATGGGCCAAAATATTTAGAATGGTCCCGTTTCATTGTATGACTGTACAAAAAGCGGGGATACGCCTCCTCCACGGTCACCCGGATATATGGATAACCCTTGTCATCGGTCATCATTGTATTATATTTCGGCCGGTATTCCTTAATCAGATTACACTCAAGCACAAGTGCTTCCATCTCAGAGCTTGTCACGATATACTCAAAATATGCAATCTGGGACACCATATGTGCAATCTTCGGTGACCCGCCGTGTCCATGTCCGGTCTGAAAATACTGCCGTACCCGGCTGTGCAGGCTGACCGCCTTTCCGACATACAGAATATCGTCGTTCTTGTTGTGCATGATATAAACGCCCGGACTTTTCGGAAGCTTTTTCAGTTCTTCCTCCACATCAAACACATACTGGCTTTCTTCCGCATTTTTGCTTGCACGATTAATATTCAGATTGATTCTTTGTTTTTTTTCTGCCATAAATTTCAAAAAAGAGGAGGTATCCCGAAAGATACCTCCAATTATAATAAAGGTTTTTTTGTGTCCTATAATAAATCAGCACGAAGCTTTTTGATAACTGCCAAGGTTCTGTTACGAAGCTCCTCTGCCTCATACAACTGCAACATCGAAGTTCTGTCAAGCTTTGCATCTACAATTGCATTCAGCCAGTCATTCACATAAGACTGTACATACTTTACATTTGCATCGGACTTATCTTTCAGTGTCACAATAATATTATTCAGATTCTCAATCACAGTCGGCTGAAGGGTTGTATTATTGTTCTGTGTCTGTGCACCTTCATCGGACAACTCAATAACCTTACCGGTCTTTGTGATGATTACCTTCTTATTCGGTGCAGATTCTGATCTTGAAGAGCTGCCTCCCTTTCTGTCAAGGAGCTTTTCTACTACCTTAATCAGACATACAACGCTGTATGTAGCCTCCTCCTGAGTCTGCTGCTGAGCGCTCTTGTCCTCATACTGATACCAGAGCCACTCGGATTTCAGAAGCATTTCTTCAATCTTTGTATCCGCCAAAAGCTTTTGCAAATCTGCATCCATAGCCGGTCCCGAATTCTTGCCAAACAGCTTGCCGCCGGACTGCGGAGCCTCTGACTTTTTGTATTTTGCGGGAACCACAATTTCTGCATATGTCTTAATCAGACGCTTCTCAGCAGCCTTCGGATCGTAGTTATTATTGATGATATTAACTCTGCCACTGTTCAGACCATTGATAATCATATCCTCTGCGGTCATGAATACAAGTGCCTTCTGACGATCATCAATCATCTGTTTAATCTCATAGTTTGTCTTTGACTTCTCAAGGATTGAATTCTTACGAACCTTAAATGCCTTAATCTTCTCCTTTACACTGAAAAACAGTTTCAGCAGAGAAGGATTTGCATTGACGTAATTTCCAATCCATGTGAGTTCTACATACTGGTGCTCAATCTTATTTGAAATCTCATATACATTATAGCCATCAAAGATAACATTTAATGTCGTATAGAGCAAATCCAATATCTCGTATTTTTCTTCCCATGATTTGGAGCTGTTATCCTGATTTACAATCGCCTTGATACCGCACTCATGGAATACAAGATTATATTCATAAAGTCCCTCAAAAATATTTGTCTTGTCACTAAGCGATGTACCGGCTCCGAGAATCTGTAGATTCTTCTTCATATTCGGCTCATTCTCTATGTAAAGATATACCTTGCGCACGAAGGAAGAAACTTCTCCAATCAGTGTATCGATTCGCTTGTTATAAATCTCCTGCTTGGAAATCGCATTGATTACGCTTCTGCTGAGAACCGTTGTATCCGCCGGAGAATTTGTGTTGCGAATCAATTCCTTAAAGCTCTCATAGACTGACATATTGTCAATCGGAATATACTCTGCATTCAAGCCATAAAATTCAAACGCTTTGTTATATTCCTTGTTGTTGATATACGCATTAAACAATCCAATAGAGAACTGAATCTTGTAATCATTTCCTACATGCGGATCTTCTACTACATAGTCAAACAATACTTCAAGATTGTTCATATAGGCATCTGAATTTGCCTCGTCTGCCGGAAGTCCCATCTCCATAATAACATTAATCAGATCCAGATAACCCATAATCGCTTTATCAAAATTCTTCGGTCTGTCATCATCCTCCAGAATCTGATAGCTCAGGTTAATCAGAAGCGGTGCAATTCTCTCGCCGATCAAGCGCATTGCCTCAGCAAACCGCTCATTCTGATACAGATAAATCAGCCAGATACTGTAACGATAAATACCGGATGTACTGATAGGTGCATCCACATCCAACGGATCAATATCCCCATATACAAATTTGAACAGCGGCTCAATCCACTCTTCAATCTCATAGCGTCCGGTTGCTTTAATGTTGGTATCTACAAACTCACCCAACTCATAAAGCTTTGTACACTGCGCTTTTACATCTTCATCTACCATCATATTAGACAAATCAAAATTACTGTCCTTCAGATAGTCAATGACAAGTGCATAAAAACCATCTTCCACCTGCTCATTCAGGAACCGGATGAGCAGACCTTTGTTATTCGATGCAGCAATCGTCAGGACATTACTGTCTGAACCTGCTGTAATATTTGCCGGTAGTGCCATTGCAAAATACCCCCTTAAAAATAAATTTCACTACTTCGATTTTATACCTAAAAAGCGACGAAAGTCAACAGCCTTTTTGTCAATATCTTATAATTGGCATTGTGCATAATTAACAAGAATTTTTCTACAAATTTTAACCTGTTTTTTATTATTTTTGCACAATCTTCTACGAAACATCAAAGCCCGCCATACGCAGAATTGCACGCGCATTTGTGGTCATACACCGCCCTTCCCGTATCTTATAATCAAAGCAGAGCGCATCACCCTCATAGTATTCCTGAAAATGGAAATTAGCTGCCTGCCTGCCTCTGCCGTCCTGCATATCACAAAGCTCAAAATCATGTGTCGATACAACCGTCATGCAATGCTCACCTGCAAGCTGCCGAATCACTTCTCTGGCACCTACAATCCGGTCCGCCGAATTTGTTCCCTTGAATATCTCATCAATCAGACAAAGCATCGGATGATTTTCCTGCCGGTACTCTGCCATCTCTTTGATACGAAGAATCTCCGCATAAAAAGTCGAAATGCCATTTGCAACATCATCCTTCACACGCATGGATGTAAACAGCTTCATATAGGATACCGACAAATGCTCTGCACATACCGGTGCTCCCAAATATGCAAGCACCAGATTAATAGCAACTGTTCGTAAAAAAGTTGTTTTTCCCGACATATTTGAGCCGGTTATAATCGTAATTCCGCCGGAAAGCGTTACACCATTTCCCTGCGCCTTCTCCGGCAGTAAAAGCGGATGATACAGGTTATTCGCACGAAGCGAGACCTTCTCCTCATCGAATCGAACCTCCGCTGCATGAACGTCCCGCACCATACCCAGTACGGAAAAGCTCAAAAGCTCCTCCATCTCACCGAGCATCGTAAAACAGCCGGCAAGCTGCGTACCATATCGTTTTTTCCATCGTCCAACGAGATATGCAAGCTGATAATCCCACAGAACAAGGCCGGACAAAAGCTGATGAATCAGCGGATTGAAGGATAGGTTATATGCCTGACAAATTCCGCGAAGCTTTCGAAATGCCATCAACGCTCCCCGGTCACCGCCGGCACGTTCCTGCATCTGCACAAGCAATTCACTCTGAAACGTTTTGTCTGCTATAAGCTGTAGCATCGCCTCATAATCCCCACACACAGCGCTCGCATAATAGGTCGGTAATATGACAGAATCCGTAACCGTCTTTGTCAGCCATGAAAATGACAATATAACAAGGAACCCGACAAGTGCATATCCATAATGTAACACGCCGCATAAAAACAAAATCAGGGTTACCAATTCATAAACCGGGAACAGAAAACGTACAATATGTGCATATACCGGAAGCTTCCCTGTCTCCTCATCAGCACAAAACTGTTCAAATATAAGCGGATCAAACCTTTTTTTCGCCTTTTCAACCGCACACCCAGCCGTCTCAAATGCAATTGCAAATTCAATATCCTCACCTAGCTCCGAAATTGCATCCCGGCGGGCAGAAAGCATTTCCTTCGGCACGAAACGTTCATGCAGGCGTGAGGAAAATTTCTTTTTCCCGATTTCCGTGTGACAGACAGAAAGCATCTGATACAGGGAGTTCTTCCCGATTAAATCCACATCCTCCGCAACACAGTCCTCCGCATCAGCAAATTCAGAACCATCCTCCGCAAAGTTTTTCCAATCATCGCCGAATCTTGCGACATACCGCTCACACACTATACGCTCAAAGCCTGTCAATTCCTGCTTTTGCGCGATATCGCTGTGCCACTTTACAAGTGCTGTAAACACTAGCAAAAAAACAATACCAAAAACCGTAAATATAGTCCGGTTCTCCGATATTCCGATAATCAATCCCCCGGTGCCAAGCAAAAATGCAAATACGCGAAAAGTGGAAACCATTGAAAACCGCTTATTCCAATGCTGTTCTTCCGCAATATAACGTTCCTTTAAATTTTCAAAGTCCGCCTTTCGATCACTTGCTGTCCTCATGTTATTTTCCGCCACTGTTTTCCTCTTTTCTGCGCGTAATCACCATCTTGATAAAGATACCTAAAAATACGACTCCTCCAACAATGCTGAGTCCTCCCAGAGTAGTTTGTCCAAGTAAAATAAGCGCTATTCCGACCAGTGTAATCAATATTGCACATGTCAGGAAATTTTTTTCTGTCTCTTTTAAATCTTTCATAACAGCCTCCGATTTTATGATTTCTTAAATATAAGTCTACCATATACGGAAATACATGGCAAAGAAATAATTCTAAACTTTTTGTGAATCCTATATTTCTATTTGCTTTTTATTATTTCCTGTATTAGAATAGTTTGTATCTAAATGTGGTAAAATGAAAATAATTATAAAAAAGGAGAGCAAGCATGGGAAAATTTTTTAAGGGCGTAGTCAAGTTTACAGTGGCTGCCGGCACAGTTGCAGGTCTTTGCTATGTATTCAAAGACAAGATTAGAGAGACAAAAGTATACCAAGACAACAATATGGACGAAAAAATACAGAAGGTAAAGACCACAATTAAGGAAAAGATGCCAAAGGTATTTGACAACGAGGACGACATCGAGGAAGAGGATTTGTTCTCAGATGATGTGGAGCTTGAAGTCGAAGATTCTAACCGCGACTACGTAACAATTGATCCGGAAACAGAGGAAGATAAACCGGAAGATTCTGCGGGTGAGGACGGGGAAGTTCCTACGATTGAAATGTAACATACAAAACAAAGGATTTACGAAACATCCAAATACGAAGACCATGAATAACCGAATACGGTAATTAAAAACAGGTTGGTTTGAATAAAAAACCAGCCTGTTTTTTATAAACTATTTTTTTGATAGTTTCTGTATATCACAATAGAAATTCGGATAGGAAATCGTCACACAATCCGCACCAACAATCTCTGTCTCGCCGTCTGCATTCATGCCAGCAACCGCAAAGCTCATCGCCACGCGGTGATCTAATTTACTGTCAATGACTGCCCCATGCAACGGCTTTCCGCCGCGGATAATCATACCATCCTCTGTCGCCTCGATGTCAGCGCCCATCGCCTTTAGATTTTGCACCATCACGTCAATCCGGTTTGATTCCTTGACCTTTAATTCTGCCGCATCCCGAATTACCGTTTCACCGTCAGCAAAGCAGGCAAGCACAGCAATGGCAGGTATCTCATCAATCAGAGTCGGAATAATTTCTCCCCCGATTATACATCCCCTTAAATCCGAGGTTCTGATTGTTAAGTCCGCGGTCGGTTCCCCGATATCCCCGGAAGTCTTCTCAATCGTAAGCTTAGCGCCCATATCAGCAAGCACGCGCAAAATGCCATCCCTTGTAGGATTAATACCCACATTTTTAATTGTTACACAGGAATCCGGTGTGATTGCTCCCGCCACAAGGAAATAGGCAGCCGAAGAGATATCTCCGGGCACAACGACCTTCTGTGCATACAATTCCGCTGCCGGCTGTACAATAACAGTCTTGCCCTCTGTCTTTACGGAAACTCCAAATTGCTCAAACATAAGCTCTGTATGATTCCGGCTGATTTCCGGCTCTGTAACAGAGGTTTCTCCATCTGCATAAAGCCCTGCAAGCAAAATTGCAGACTTCACCTGCGCAGACGCAACCGGCGAATCGTAATGAATCCCATGCAGGTTCTTTCCATTTATCAAGAGCGGCGCACAGTCATTCCCCTTCAAGCTGCTGATATCCGCCCCCATCATCGAAAGCGGCTTCATAATACGCTTCATCGGACGTTTTTGAATCGATGCATCTCCATTTACCTCCGATGAAAACGACTGCGCCGCAAGAATTCCGGACATTAGTCTGGTCGTGGTTCCGCTGTTTCCTACATCCAACACAGATTCCGGTTTTTTCAGGCCATGCAGTCCGCGTCCATGCACAATTACCTTGTCCTTCTCATTTTCGATTTTTACTCCCATCTCCTCGAAACAGGCAATTGATGACAGACAGTCTGCCCCCTGCAAAAAGCCCTCAACCTCCGTATCTCCCTTGGCGATGGAGCCAAGCATAATCGTCCTATGGGATATGGATTTATCGCCCGGCACAGTCACCTCTCCGGACAAGCCATTTACTTTTGTTATTTTCATAGTTTCTTCCTCTCACATAATATATACTATAAGCATTTGCGATTGTCACCTGCTTTTGGGCATCACTCACTGATTCAGGAACTGCCATGTCGTTTTCATGACATCCTGCAATATCTCCAAATTAGTTAAAGTGTCTTCTGTCTCCAGCGAATGATTGGCATGCTCATACATATGCATCGGAACATGCTGGCTTTCGGACAGCTTCTTTACCTCCGGCACATTGCTCCACGGATCCGATGTCCCGATAAAAGCAATTGCATCCATATGCTCAAACCCAAAAGTATGCGCCAATGGTGTATATAAAATATGGCGGCATCCTAATGCGCGTTTTTGTGCAAATGCCGATGCAATTATAGTACCGACGCTTTTGGAAACAAATACTATCTCACTGTATGCATCAAAATCAATCTCCGCGAGGTTTTTTTCCGCCTGCGCATATAATGCGTCAAAAGCCTGCCTCATTTTTACTTCATCCCCGCGAATATTGCCGCCTTCATAGGAATAGCTGAGCGAAACTATCTTTTCATATCCGCCCTGCTGCGCCAGCTTTTTGGCATAATACAAAAGCGGTTTATCACAGTGATACCCAATCCCCGGGAAAAAAACTGCCAATTTCATTCTATCTCTTACCTCCTCGAATTTCATTTTCATCCCATATTCGTTGATGAATAATACTCTTTACCTGTATCAAGGCAAACAGCCGCTAACCTGCCATCCGGCCAACAGCCACCACAATCAATCGCAATATGATTGTTTATTCTATACACATATCCCGGTCGTGGATTGCCTTCAATTACCTGGGTAGGCGTATGTCCGGTCACGACATATGTATCCTCAAAATATTGAATATCATACTCCGCTCTGTCCCATACCAGTTCCTTCAATGAATAGTCATCCATATCCTTTTCCGGATCATAATTGCCAAGGCCTCCATGTACCAGCAAATAATCTTTTCCATTGACCGACAATTCTTCATATATCAAAAATTCCTTTATAAAATCAATCACCGAGTGCTGCATTTCGCAGCTTAATGCACGAAATTCTTCTATCGTTGTTTTGCTTCCATTGTATTGCCATGTCACAAGATTATCCAACATTTTTTCATCCAGCTTATCAACGGATTCTTCCGTAATCTCTGTCATCAGAAACTCCAGACACTCCAATGCCATCAACTCATGATTTCCCACCATACATACGACATTCGGCATTTCCATCAATTTAAGCATCGTCTTAATCGGATACGGACCTCTATCGAGAATATCACCTAAAATATATAATGTATCCTCCTTCCGGAGGTTTATTTTCTCCAGCAGGTCAATAAACAGATCATATTCACCATGAATATCAGAAATGACATATGTTGCCATAAGCCTCCATCCTTCCATAATCATAACATACTACTTACCATTTGCCCCGCAATATCTGACTCTATATTCATTGCTTCAACAGCTTTTCATAAAGAATATATCCATAACCGTTTTCAACAGCTTATCCAAGCTTTCCCCTTGTAGCCTGCCAGCCTGATCTATCCGTGGATAATAGCATTCTTTCGGAACCATTACTTTTTTATCACGAAATTTATATACCAACAATTCATCCAAACAAAAATCATTTGTGTCATCTATTTTCGTTCCATAATGCGCCTGCGGAACATTTCGAACTAATAAAATCTGCTTTATGGAACCATCCCATTTTATCGGGTCAAATTCGACATGGAGATTGCCGGTTGATGAATCCAAATGCGGAAGCAAATGTGCTTTACGCTTCCCCCAGTATCTTTCATCCGTATCCTCATTCTTAAGTATATATTCACCCGTAAAATCAAACAATTCATCGACATGTTCCTGCGTCACAATATATGGTGTTAAATACAAATAATGATAGCCTGACTTTCTATATTTATCCTTCAGGCTGTCATCGGATAACGGTATCCCCCACCAAAATAAATTCTGAAACTGACCTCGACCGGATATGCACCGAACCTTCCCAAAAAGGCTGCGTCCAGAATCCAAATCATTTAACGCATTTTCTATCATTGCGGCACAAAGTGATTTTTTCTCTTTTAATTCCATTGAGTCATCCTCCAAAAATCTATTGCAGACTTTCAATCAGAGCCTCTAAACCCCCCTGCTTATAAATCTGCTTATAATAGGCAACCTCATCACGAATCAACTCATCCATTACACGCATCCCAAGCAGTTCGACCGGTGCCTTATCATCTGTCATTACCAGATTGCCGGGGGTATACTCCGTCAGTCCGGCAGCAACCTTCTGCATCATAGCATGTAACTCTTCATCATCCTCGGAGGTTAGATTCATATTAAACACCTGCATCATTTCTGCATTATTGGACGCAAACAGTTCTCGGTTTGTGCTTCCGGAAACATCCGCGGTATAAACCTCCGAGAACACCGTGGATATCGTGTCTGCCAGATACTGATTGATGCTTCCTTCTTCCGAGCCGCGCATATTCATATTCACGACCATAACGCCGTCCTCTGTCAAATGCGCCTTTACCAATTCGAAAAACTCTACCGAGGACATCTGAAACGGAATCGTGATGTCCTGATAAGCATCCACCATGATGACGTCATAGGTTTCGTCAATGGCATTCAGATATGCCCGACCATCATAGGTTGTAATGTCCACATCCTCGGGCAGTTCAAAATACTGCACGGCAAGGTCTGTAATTTTCTGGTCGATTTCGACACCCTCTATATCAACATGATCAAAATATCTTTCACACTGTGTCGCATAAGTTCCGGTTCCGTTTCCGAGAACCAGTATCTTCAATTCCCTCTTATCGTTTACGCCCGCCATAAACGGCGCCGCCATCGCGTAATCATAATACATGCCCGTCAGTCCATTTTGCTTTCTGTAAACAGACTGAACGCCGAACAACACATTGGTCGACAAAACCACCTCTTCCTCATCCTCATAAACCTGAAGATAATTGTAAATGGACTCGCCCTCGTAAGTCAAATCATCCTGCCAGAACGCAAAGCTGTTATTGTGTCCAAAAAGCACGCAGACAATGAAAATAACAACACTCACAGGAAGCTTTCGGACTTTAAAAAAATGTTTACTACCACTCATGAAATAGATAATCGCGAGCAAAAGCAGAACACCTGCAAAAATAAGAAACGTAATCGAAGTTCCCACCATCGGAATACTGATAAAGGTCGGTACAAATGTTCCGATGATGCTTCCGATTGTGTTGGACGCGTTTAGATTCCCGACCAGCTTTCCGTTATCGTCCAGATTGTCAACCGTATATTTTACAAGGCAAGGTGTAACGGTTCCGAGCAAAAACAAAGGGAACACAAATATCACCATACACGCCGCAAAACCGGCTATAATCAAAAAATTGCTGTTTACTGCAAAGATTAAAAGCGCAGAGATACCAAGAATAATATACTTGCCCAGCACAGGTATGAGCGCAATCCAGATTGCTGCAATCATAATACGACCGTACAATTTATCCGGATTGGCATTTTTGTCGGCACTCCTTCCGCCATAAATATTTCCAAGTGCCATCGCAATCATAATCGTACCGATGATAATCGTCCATACAATCTGCGAAGAACTAAAATAGGGAGCCATCAGTCTGCTGGCGCCTAACTCTACCGCCATAACGGACATGCCGGAAAAAAATTCTGTGAGATACAAATAAAATCTATTTTTTAATATTGGTCTTTTCTCTTTCATGCTTGTTCGTGTTCCTCCTTTTTTCCGTATTATTTTACCGCATATCAACATGTCTTTCAACATAACAATTCACACACATATCGCTTGACACTCTCACATATCTGTATCAAAATAAGCACAGAATATACCTAGAAGGAGAATATCATGAACGAACTTTTATATTATTTACAAAATGGGAAAACGCAATTTCATGTCGTTGAACTTGCCAGACAATATCTAAAAAAACAGGGATTCAAAGAACTGCAACTAAAGGAACTAAAAAATGAACTCCCTGCCGGGAGATACTATCTAATGCCATTTTCCTCCATGCTGATTCCGTTTGTGAAGGGCAAGGCTATCAAGCAGGTGCGCATTGCAAGCGCGCACACGGATTTTCCGATGTTGAAAATCAAGCCGAATCCGGATATAACGAAGCAGGGCTACAGGCAGTTAAATGTCGAACCATACGGCGGGTTCATCAAGGAAACATGGTTTGACCGTCCTCTTGGACTTGCAGGAAAGGTTGTGTGCAAGGGAGACTCTGCATTCTCCCCGACCATTCATCTGTATGACTCCGAACAGCCGGTATGCATTATCCCAAATCTTGCACCGCATTTAAAACGTGGTGGAAAAGAGGGAGAGATGGATGTGCAAAAGGAGCTTGTCCCGATCATAGATATATATGGCAACTCCCAGATGCCAAGCAGCACAGCAGCCGACATACAGCAAAACACATCTGCCGGCAGTTTAAAGTCAGAATCCTATCTGCTCCGCAAGGTTGCAGAAAAGCTGGAGGTACCACAGGAATCCATACTTGACTACGACCTATATCTCTATATATACGATACACCGCAGGCAATCGGCTTTGATGAGGCACTCATATCTGCTCCCCGCATCGACAACCTGTCCTCTGTATGCGCCATTTTGCACAGTATGACTGCTGCCGCAAATACAAGCGATGACACACTGATGCTCGGTGCTTTGTTTGACAACGAGGAAATCGGCAGCCGCTCCAAGCAGGGTGCAGACAGTCAATTGCTTCGTGATATATTGGATGCCATCATGGCAGACAGCGACTGCTCCCTCACAGAAGACGGATTTTATCTGTCCGTAGATGTCGCCCATGCCACACACCCGAATTACAGTGAAAAAAGCGATATTACAAATACGGTATCTCTCGGAAAAGGCATGGTAATCAAAACAAGCTCCAGCCAACGCTATGTCTGTGACAGCGAAGCCGGAGCCGTAATCTCTGATTTATGTATGCGGAATGATATCCGATTGCAAAGAACCATCAATCGTTCCGGTATGCCGGGCGGACAGACACTCGGTCCAATCCTCTCGTCCTATCTTCCAATGCGCGCATGCGATATCGGAATTCCGGTTCTCGCCATGCACTCCGCGCGTGAGCTGATGCACCAATTTGACTATCAGCAGCTTATAGCCTTACTCACATGTTTTTTCAGTACTGATAAATAATCCGTTTCAGCAAATCTTCCAGGATTGAATCGTTGGCGCTTGCGATAATTTCCCTCGCCGCCTCCGGTTCATCCGTGATGATACCGTCTACATCCAGAAGCAAAAGGTCTTTGATATCCTCTTCATTATTGACTGTCCATGCATAAATTTTCTTCCCCTTTGCATGAATCGCACTTACCATATTGTTACTGATATACGTATGCTTAATGCTGAAACCATCAATCCCTTCCATATCTGCAAAATCGCCAAACGCCATTGTCATAATATAAAGCGTCTCAATGTCCGGATCGAGCGTCTTCGCCTCCCGAAGTGCCTTCAGGCTCTGCGAACCAAGCACACAATGCTCCACATAATCATATTCATGCAGAAGGTCTACGATGCCCTCCACATAATTCTGATCGGTTTTTGCCGGTTTTAACTCAATATTTAAAAACACGTCATACTCCACAGCAAACTGAAGCACTTCTTCCAATGTCGGAATATGCGTGCCGTCAAAGGAACGGTCATACGAGCTGCCCGCATCCAGCTTCTCGATATACGCAAAATCAACCTCTCCGACCTTCCGTTTTACATTTGCCGTGCGGGACAGGCTTTCATCATGCATAACAATGTAGACTCCATCACTCGTCTGCCGCACATCCAGTTCAATAATATCCGCTCCTGCCTCCACTGCTTTTTCAAATGCAGGCATTGTATTTTCCGGTGCATTTCCCGCATCTCCCCTGTGTGCCGTCACAGTAGCATTCGTTGGATAAGCGACCCGGAACGATACATAATTATTGACACTCAGATACACATAACAGCCATTTAAAATAAGACCAAGTGCCACAACCGAAGCCAGATACATCCGCTGCTTTTTCTTCATCTGTCCAAGCATGACCTTGTCATCCCGCTCTTTCATCTTGTCGAGATGCAGCTTCTTAAACTCTTCATATTCCAAATCGCCTTCGCGCTCATAAAACTGCGCACATATATAAGCATGCACAAGCGGAGTTGCAACCATAGCAAGCAAAATATATACAAGCACAGAAGCGATACGCAAGCCCTTATCAACGACCGATGCAACAACATTATTCCCAAAAATATACACAACTCCATTGGAAATACCGGTTGCAACTGCACCACCCAGCAAAACAAGCATCACAGCCAGCAAAATATTGAAGATCACAATGCCGATTAAGATTGGCAGTGTCCGGTACCGAAGCGCCATTTTACTCATGCGGGATGCCTGCTTGTAATCCACCTTATAAAGCACAAAATAATTGAGCATAAACATTTTCCTGAAAAAAGTCACGCAGAGCACAAGGTAAATTGCCGCAATCCCCATAATTCCAAACTTATATTTTCGGAAAAACCACAGTGCAAATTCCGGCAGTTTCAAGCCAAACAAAGAGCCGGTCAAAGAAAGCGAATAAGTAAATGGAATTATGAGCAATACATACAAAAGCATACCCTTATTTTTCCACGCAAGCCCCCGGAGTGCATTTGCAATTCCGTGAATCAATATTTCAAGCGGATTCAGTTTTTCCCTCCGAACCGATGCCTCCATGGCATAAATCAATCCGCTCAAATTTGCAAGCAAAAAAATTGCAATCACAATCAATACAAGCACCGATGAAATATATGCAAACGGAGAACGCATGTACCTTCCAATCGTACCGGACGTCAGATAAGAAACACCTGCAAGATGCATAGAATAATTGATAATACTGTAAAGGATCGGTGTCAAAACCGCCAGACTCAAAACCCGATATGTTAATTCATAAAAAAAAACGGAGGCAAGATTAAAGCGCAGCATTTTAAACGCCTGACGAATTGTCTTCATAACCTTGTCCTCCTTTTCATACGTTTCTAAACAATAATCATAGCATCTCCAAAGGAAAAAAATCTATACTTTTCCTCCACTGCAGCATGATATGCATCTAAAATCTTTTCCCGATCATAAAGTGCTGATACAAGCATCAGCAGTGTCGATTCCGGCAGATGAAAATTTGTAATCAGCCGATCGACCACTTTGAACTTATAGCCCGGATAGATGAAAATATCTGTCCAGCCGCTGCACGCCCGCACATGTCCGGATGCGTCCGCCACGGTCTCTAATGTCCGCGTGCTTGTCGTACCTACCGCAACGACCTTCCCGCCGTTATCCTTTGTCTCATTGATAATAGCTGCCGCTGATTCCTCAATCACATAAAATTCGCTGTGCATATGATGGTCGGTAATATTTTCCACCTTGACCGGGCGAAAGGTTCCAAGTCCCACGTGCAAGGTTACCCGTGCAATCTTAACACCCTTCTTTTGTACATCCGCAAGAAGCTCCTCTGTAAAATGAAGCCCTGCAGTCGGCGCCGCAGCGGAGCCGGTATGTGTCGCATAAACTGTCTGATACCGGTTTTTATCCTCTAGCTGATGTGTGATATATGGCGGAAGCGGCATCTGTCCAAGCTCGTCGAGTACCTCTTCAAAGATACCGTCATACGTAAAACGAATCAGACGATTTCCTTCCTCGACAATATCCGTCACCTCGCCGATTAACTTTCCGTCACCAAACGATATGCGGGCACCCACTCTCGCCTTTTTTCCCGGCTTCACAAGCGTCTCCCACACGGTATCGGAATGTCTTTTTAACAGCAAAACCTCGATAGAAGCTCCGGTTTCCTCCTTGACACCAATCAACCTTGCAGGAATTACCTTTGTATCGTTTATCACAAGACAGTCTCCCGGATTCAGATAATCCAGGACATCCGAGAAATGCCTGTGCTTGATACTGTCATCCTCACGGTTTAAAACCATCAGCCGCGAATCACTGCGCTTTAAAAGCGGGTCCTGCGCAATCAATTCCTGCGGTAGGTCATAATAAAAATCACTTAATTTCATTTCCATAATCTTTCTTTTCTTTCAATATGGGAATCTGTTATCCGCGAATCTCAATTCCCATTTTTGCAAGCTCTTTCAGCAATTTATCCACGACCGGATTCACATCATCATCTGTAAGCGTTCTTGTCTTATCGCGGAATACAAGAGAGTATGCAACTGATTTCTTTCCGTCTGCCACCTGCTCGCCCTCATATACATCAAACAGCTTATAGCTCTCAAGAATTTTTCCGCCGCATTTACGGATAACCTTCTCAATCTCCCCGACAAATACCGACTTGTCAACAACAAGCGCCAAATCTCTTGTCACACTTGGGAACTTGGCAATCCCTTCATACTTTCTGTCAAAGGTTGACAGCATTGTGACAGTCTGCATATCCAATACGGCAACATACACTTCTTTCTTCATATCGTAATTGTCAACAACCTCCGGATGCAGCTGTCCGATATAACCAAGTGAAAGCTTTCCCTTCATGATGTTCGCCTGTCTGCCCGGATGTAAAAACGGATGCTCAGAGGTCGGCTCATAGCTTACCTCCTTCGCAAAGCCGAGCGTCTCCGTCAATTCCTCAATGACACCCTTCAGATTAAAGAAATCACCTTCTCCATACATACCGAATGTCAGCATCATACGTTCATCCGGAAGCTCCGTAAGCGGAAGCGCCTTCGGCAGATACACATTTGCAAGCTCATACAATCTCGCATTTTTATTTCTGCGGTTGAAGTTTGTAGAGAGCGACGTCAGCATACCATTTAACGGCAGGGTACGCATGATGGAGAAATCCTCTCCGAGCGGATTCATAATTTCAATTGCATCTCTGAATTTGGAATCTTTATCTATCAGCAGCTTATCAAACACCTTCGGACTCTCAAAGGAATAATGCATCGCGCCGGAAAAACCATTTCCCTCTGCAACCGTTCTTACCACATCATTGATGCGCTCTGCATAACTCTTCTTACCCGCAGTCGATTCCCCATGCGGCAATGTCGTCGGAATATTGTTGTATCCGTAAAAACGTGCCACCTCCTCTGCAAGATCTGCCATACAGCATAAATCCTGACGGAAGGTCGGAATCGTAATCATATTTGTCTTTTCATCATAGGCAAGCTCCAAACGCTTGAAATATGTGAGCATCTGCTCCGGCGCAATATCCGTACCAAGCAGCTTATTCATCTTTTCCGGTTCGAACGGAAGCTGTTTTTCCTTGACCGGATTCGGATAGATATCAATCGCACCATCTACAACCTTACCACAGCCAAGCTCCTCAATCAACTGACAGGCACGATTCATCGCCTGCATTGCAAGATTCGGGTCAAGCCCCTTCACGAATTTTGCCGATGCATCGGTGCTAAGGCCGATGCGCTTCGTAGAAAGACGGATATTTGTACCGTCAAAGCAGGCTGCCTCAAACAACAGAGTCTTGATATCATCGGTAACCATGGAATTTTCACCGCCCATAATACCGGCAAGTCCAATTTCCTTCTCACCGTCACAAATCATCAAAACATCTTTATCGAGTGTGCGTTCCTGACCGTCCAATGTCACAAATTTGTCGCCGTCTCCTGCACGCTTTACAACAATCTTCTTTCCGGCAATCGTATCCAAATCATACGCATGCATCGGCTGGCCATACTCCTCCATAACATAGTTTGTAATATCAACCAGATTGTTGATGGAACGAATCCCCTGAGAAGCAAGGCGCTCACGCATCCACTTCGGAGACGGTCCAATCTTCAAATCCGTCACAACACGGGCTGTATAACGCGGGCAGAGCTCCGGAGCCTGTACCTCAACCGAAATATAATCGTTCACATCGCCTCCGCTTCCCTGCACGGAAATCTCCGGCTCAACAAACGGCTTATCAAAGGTTGCTGCAGCCTCACGCGCCATGCCAATCATAGAAAAACAATCCACACGGTTGGAGGTAATCTCATATTCAACAACTGCATCATGAAGGCCAAGTGCCTCCACGGCATCATCGCCCGGCTTCACATTTGCATCCTCTCCGAAAATGTAAATACCGTACTCCGGAGCCTCCGGGTATAAATCTCTCGATGAGCCAAGCTCCTCAATGCTGCACATCATGCCATTGGATTCCACGCCGCGCAGCTTACCCTTCTTAATCTTGATACCTTCCTCTGTCAGCGGCTCGCCTGAATGTCCGCCTGCAACCTTTCCGCCATCCAAAACGACCGGCACAAGATCGCCTTCCTTTACATTTGGGGCACCCGTTACAATCTGTGTCGTCTCGGTTCCGACATCTACCTGACATACAATCAGTTTATCCGCATCCGGATGCTTTTCAATCTTCAATATTTTACCGACAACAATCTTCTCCAGATTCTTGTCCTTTTTCACATAATTTTCAACATGGGAACCGGATAATGTCATCGCATCAACAAAATCCTGTACATCCACATCCAACTCCGGCACATAGGCTTTCAACCATGAAATCGGTGTATTCATTTTTCTACCTCCTCTTATTGAAATATTCTAGAATTGATTTAAAAATCTCGTATCATTTTCATATAACAGTCTCATATCATCAATCTCATACTTGAGCAGTGTAATACGCTCCAAGCCGATACCAAATGCAAAGCCAGAATATACCTCCGGATCAATGCCGCACATCTCAAGCACATGCGGATGAACCATACCACAGCCGAGAATCTCTATCCAGCCGCTTCCCTTACATACCCGGCAGCCTTTTCCGCCGCACTTAAAGCATGTAATATCCACCTCTGCAGACGGCTCTGTAAATGGGAAATGATGCGGACGGAATTTCGTCTTTGTCTTCTCCCCAAAAAATTCCTTTGCAAACTGGTCAAGCGTTCCTTTAAGGTCTGCCATCGTAATATTCTTGTCAACGACCAGACCCTCTACCTGATGGAAGGACGGTGAATGTGTCGCATCTACCTCATCCGAACGGAACACACGTCCCGGTGACAAAATGCGGATTGGCAGCTTGCCCTGCTCCATAATACGCGCCTGTACCGGTGATGTCTGCGTACGCAGCAAAATATCCTTTGTAATATAAAATGTATCCTGTTCATCCTTCGCCGGATGGTTCGCCGGAATATTCAATAACTCAAAGTTGTATTTATCGTATTCAATCTCCGGACCGGACACAATCTCATATCCCATACCGATAAATACACGCTCCAAATCCTCCAGCGCAATCTGGTTCGGATGTCTGTGTCCATCGATTTTCTTGACGCCCGGAAGTGTCACATCAATCGTCTCACGCTTCATCTTCTCGGCACGAAGCGCCGTATTGATTGCCTTCATCTTCTCTTCCAGCTTTGCCTCAATATCCGCACGCGCATCATTTACCATCTGACCGACCTTCGGACGCTCCTCCGGTGCCACATCCTTCATACTTTTTAATACCTGCGTCAATTCGCCCTTTTTACCGAGTATACCAACCTTGATATCATTCAACAGATTGATATCCTGTGCAGCAGCTATTTTTTCAAGTGCCTGCGCCTTGATGCTTTCTAACTTCTCTTTCATTCCATTTCCTCCATGTTATAATTTATGACACAAAAAAACTCCGTCCTGCTAGGGACGAAGTAACTCCGCGGTACCACCCTGATTCGACATATGTCGCACTCATTGTCATGCTTAACGCGCACAAAACGGCAGACACTACTTGAAAACTTCCGTTCCCGCCTGCGACTCCGGTGTGAAAATGAGATTTCCCTCTTTCTGAACAGGGCTTACAGCCATGACCCCATCTCTCTGACAGCGCCTGAAAATCCTTGTTGCACCTTCTCTGTCTTTTTTACAATGACTATATTCTAACACATTCCGAAAATGTGTCAAGCACTTCCTCTGATTGCTTCCACGCAGGCATCCGCCAATTCCTCATCCTTAAAGTCAATCTCATAGAACAGCTCCGTGGCAGGTTCCGACAATGTCAGACGATAAATCTCTTTTTTGTTTTTTTCCTCCACACGGTTTTTGGACAGATACCGAACGTCATCGAGCCGGATAACATCCGTATGCAGCAAATATGTCGCAATCAGGTAGTTTTCCGTCACATAGATTCCATGATACTTAAAATAAAGCTTATCTGCCAATTCCACGTCCAGTTCCTCTATCACGCTGCTTCGTCTTCCAAATGCGCGAAGCTGTTTCGCCTGTGGGTGCTTATACGGGCGCATCCACAAGTAAACAATATATCCGACGATAAACACATACACAGCAGAAAGTGCACCCACGACGATAAAGACGATACCCGTATACACATATGGATAATCCGGCTCACTCACGACATAGCTGTCATAAAAGCCATCCAGCATATCCGCGGAAATATCGGTATTTTTTGCAAGACCTGACAGGATGTGCTGTGTCATAACTCCATCCTCCACGATACGTCCCTTTACGGTTTTCTCCTTTATATATGCCTCCGGTTTCTCCGTCTTGACGAGGAAAAACATCATATGGTCATCCGCGATGCAATAATAATAGGCACCCTTTACTTTATCCTCTACCAGATAATCATAGCCGGTATAATACAAATCCTGTGCATGATAACGGACACTGGTTGAGCCCGCCTTATACAGACGGTCTATCTGTTTTTCAGCCGACTCCACATCGGTAATATCATAGCAACGGACAGCGTGAAAGAACGAATAGCGAATTCCGATAAAAATGAGCGCAATCAAAAAAACCATGACCGGAATCATCACGGCAAATGTATTTCGCATCATTATCCATTCAAATTTCTTTCGTTTCATTCCTTGCTTCCCTTTAGTTTTTTTCTATCTTATCATTTAACTGATTTGCAGGCAACTTTTTTTAACACTTCCACCATGCAAGCATAATATAAAGCATAAGAAAATTATCGGAGGCATCTTATGAGCGATTTATCAGCTACACAGTGCGGATGCGGCTGCGACTGCGGAAGAGGCATGAGCGGCAGAAGCAACTGCTCCTGTATTTGGATCATCTTATTGTTATTCTTCTGCAACGGAAACGGAAGCAGCTTCATGGGCGGCGGCAGCGACTGCGACTGCTGCGACTGGATCTGGATCATCCTGATTCTCCTGTTCTGCTGTGGAAATAATAACGGCGGCGGCTGTGGCTGCGGCTGCTAATTTGTAACAAGGCTTCTGCGTCGGACTGTGATGATTCACAGTCCGGCAAGAGGTCATTTTTTTCTTCTATTCCACATTTTTGCGGCATATATTGTCAATGACAGGATTGGTGAGTATGCAAAATGAACAGACCACACCCTTTAGACCAACTGGTGAAAAATGATTCCATTTTCTTTTTGGAGGCCATGATTCCATTTATAGATTATGCCTACAAAAAACCGTTGGTGCTGTTAATTAAATTCCACGAAATCAAAGCTCTTATGCAGTGCTTTGATAATCCGTCCTATATCGCCGAGTGTGGGTTTGACTGCCATCCGGACAGCTCCGAAGAAATGATGGATAGTCTGTGCCGTTTCCTTCCGGGAGATTTTGCAGGCAACCTGAAAAATATGCAGCAAATGATGAAGATGATGCAGGTCATGCAAGCTATGAATGAAGCGGAAGGTTCTGACAAAAATCAAAATCAGGGATCGGGTAAAGGCTTTAACTTCGAGGATCTTGCAAGGAACTTCGGTTCCATGCCATTTAATTCCATGCCGTTTAATCCCTCGTCGTTCGATTCCACGCCCTCTCATGATGAACCATCCTCACAGAGTTATTCACAGACTGCTGCCCCGGACAAAAACCTGTACGACAGCGTCATGTCCATCTTAGATGAATAACTATATGAATTGTATATTTTGTACAACGTACCTTGCCAATTCACAAATTTCGTCAACACCTATTTTACATAAATCTATATAAGGAGGTTCGCTATGTTTGAACAAAATCCGAAACTAAGAAATATCCATCCAACCAAGCTGAAAATCATAAATGAAATAAAAGAACAAAGTAAGTATCATTCGGCAGAAGAAATGCTGCCGCAGATTATGCAGATCAATCAGGAATTAAAACGTCGAAACCTTAGCTTTACATCTGAAGAATCCGCCCTGCTTTTAGAGGCGATGGAAGAATCCATGTCTCCGGCAGAGCGGAAAAAATTTCAGATGTTAAAAAGCTTCTTTATTTAACTACGATATTTACAATCTTGCCCGGCACATAAATTTCCTTTACAACATTGCCGGTCAATTTATCTGCAACAACCTCTTTTGCACGGGCAAGTACGGTATCCTTGTCCTCATCCTTTGCGACAAGAACCGTACCGCGCAGTTTGCCGTTTACCTGTACGCCGATTTCAATGGTCGCATCGACCGTCTTTTCTTCCTCGTACTGCGGCCATGCGGAAACAGACAGAAAATCGTCATGTCCGAGCGACTCCCAAATCTCCTCCGTCAGATGCGGAGCAAACGGAGACAAAAGCTTGATAAAGATTTCAAGCTGCTCTTTGCTGAGCTTTCCTGCACTGTAGATTGTATTCGTAAGTGTCATCAGCGCTGCAATCGCCGTATTGAATTTTGTTCCTTCAATATCGCTGCTTACCTTCTTAATCGTCTTGTGGAAGCTTACCTCCAGCTCCTGCACAGACGGGTCATCGGTAACCAAATCCGTCATGCCTGCCACACGCTCCAGGAAACGCTTACAGCCCTTCACCGAACTGTCATTCCACGGAGCTGCCGCACCGTAATCACCCATAAACAATACATAGGTCCTAAGCGTATCTGCGCCGTAATCCTCCACGATATCCAGCGGGTCGATGACATTTCCCTTTGACTTACTCATCTTCTCGCCGTCCGGACCCAGAATAAGTCCCTGAATCGTACGCTTCGCATATGGCTCCGGTGTATTCACCTCTCCGATATCATACAGGAAATGATGCCAGAAGCGGGAATAAATCATATGCCTTGTAACATGCTCCATACCGCCGTTATACCAGTCAACCGGCATCCAATATTCCATCTTTTTCCTATCTGCAAATGCCTGATCATTATTCGGGTCGATATAGCGCAGAAAATACCAGGACGAGCCTGCCCACTGCGGCATCGTATCCGTCTCGCGCTTTGCGGCTCCGCCACACTTCGGACATTTACAATTTACAAACGAATCTATCTTTGCAAGCGGCGATTCACCATCCTCGCCCGGCTCAAAGTTCTTGATATTCGGAAGCTCCAGCGGAAGCTCATCATAAGGAACTGCCACAACACCGCACGATGGACAATGGATAAGCGGAATCGGCTCTCCCCAGTATCTCTGACGGTTGAATGCCCAGTCCTTCATCTTAAACTGCACACCGGCTTCTCCGACACCCATCTTCTTGATTTCCTCTATCATGCGTGCGATGGAATCCTTCTTGTTTGTATAACCATTCAGGAATTCGGAGTTAATCATCTCACCGTCTCCCGTATATGGAGCCTTTTCGATATCTCCGCCCTTGATGACCTCGATAATATCAATGCCGAATGCCTTTGCAAAATCATAATCTCTCTGATCGTGTGCTGGCACTGCCATAATCGCACCGGTACCATATCCCATCATGACATAATCTGCGATAAAAATCGGAATCTTTTTATTGTTAAGCGGATTGACGCCCATCAAGCCCTCTATCTTCACACCGGTCTTATCCTTTACAAGCTGTGTACGCTCAAACTCCGTCTTCTTCGCGCACTCTCTACGATACGCCATGATTGCATCCATATTGGAAATCTTATCCGCATACTTATCAATCAGCGGATGCTCCGGTGCGATAACCATAAATGTCACACCGAACAAGGTATCCGGTCTGGTTGTGTAAATCTGTAATTTCTCATCGGTTCCGTCCACATCGAAATTCACAAATGCTCCGGTTGACTTGCCAATCCAGTTCTCCTGCTGCTGCTTTACATTTGCCGGATAGTCTACGTCCTTTAAGCCCTGTAGCAGCTTATCCGCATAATCCGTAATCTTCAGATACCATACGGTCTTAGATTTCTGAACGACATCACTGTGGCATATATCACATTTTCCTCCCTGGCTGTCCTCGTTTGACAGTACAACCTTACAGCTCGGACAGTAATTTACAAGTGCTGTGTCTCGGAATACAAGACCCTTCTCAAACATCTTGAGGAAAATCCACTGTGTCCACTTATAGAACTTCTCATCCGTCGTATCAATCACACGGCTCCAATCAAACGAAAAGCCGACACGCTTTAACTGGTCGCTGAACCGCTCGATATTCTGATCCGTAATTTCACGCGGATGGGTGCCTGTCTTGATTGCATAATTTTCTGTCGGCAGACCGAATGCATCAAATCCAATCGGGAACAATACATTATAGCCCTCCATACGGCGTTTTCTCGCAACAACCTCGACGCTGGAATATGCCTTGATATGTCCGACATGCATACCTGCGCCGCTCGGATATGGGAACTCGACCAAGCCATAAAATTTCTTTTTGTCGGAGAAATCCTCCGCCTCAAAGATATGACTGTCCTCCCATTTCTTCTGCCATTTTTTTTCAATTAGCTTAAAGTTGTGTTTCATTTTGTCTCCTTTTATATAAAACGGTTTAAATTTTTGTCATACTTATAGTCTATTGTGCCAAGCTTTTCTTCCAATGCTTCACGCTCCGTCTGAAACTGCGCACAAAAGCTGTCTAAATCAATCCCATCATCCCGAAGTCTTGTGTTCACAAAGCTGAGCAGCATCATCGGGTCGGACGGTAAATTTCCAATCGCCATTACAACACCTCACCGGTAATCAGCCACGGAGCCGGCTGATGAACAAACACGCTGTTCTTGTCTGTCTTTGCTACATTGATCTGCAATACCTCCATATTGGAGATACCGTACTTTTCAAACAGCGGTTTAATATTTGCCAGGATATCAAGCTCCAGTGTGTAAATAACAAACTGCATCTTCGGATTCTTCTTAAGCAGACGTGCAATGTCCTCCTCCAAATGCTTGTTGGCTACGATAAATGACAATCGCGGTGTCGGGATTTTATCCACAGACTCCGGGGATAAATCCGGAATAATCTGCACATTATGCACGCCAAACTGCTTCACGTTATCCTCCATTGTCTCCTTGGCGCCCTTGTCATTTTCCACACAGATAATTGTTCCGTCACCCGCCACGAACGCCGCCTCGATAGCAATACTCTCCGCATCGACAAGACAAATCGTATCCTGGGAATCCACGCCGAGCAGACTCATGATAACCGCCCGAATCTCCTTTCCGACATACTTGATAGGTCCCTTCGAAAACATATCATTGTGCATACCGATACGATACGATTCCCTCGTATTCTCATTTAATATAAACAGGACGGTCGGGCCTGTAATCTTACGGTTAATAACCTCTTTGATCTTGACCTTCTTTACCTGTCCTTCTTCCTCGATACCGACCGCATACCACATATCATAATCGCCAAATCCGGCTTCCCAAAATTCATAGAATAAATCCTCGTGTGACTCATCCGCAAAAATCAGTACCCGCTTATGTCCTTCCACAGTCGGAATGACGTTTTTCTGCTTTCCGCATATATCCAAAAGCTTAATTTTTTCCGGACTGACATCCATCGATTTGGAAAAATATTCCATCCAGTCAAGAATCTGCTTTGTTGCATAACTTCCTTTTGCCATACTACATCCTCCTTTTATTATCAGGCATTCGCGCAACTCGCATATTGAATCTATAAGTTCTGCGAATACTTACAACATCTTATTTCTCATGATTTTCTTGTTCTTCTTTGATTTCTTCGTTCACATTCTTTTCTTGAACGTCAGCCTCATCATTTTCTTCATCTTCCTTGCGATGGAACTTCGCGATAAAACGTTTAAGCACATCCTTCATCCTACCCTGCCGCAAGCTCTTTCTGCGCGCATGCGCTTCCCGGTAAATCGGCTCTTCGGTCTCCTCATCATATTTCATAAGATGAATATAATCATCCGTACTCGACGAAAGCTTCTTCGCGCGTAGCCTGTCCCGAAGCTGTACCGCAAAAAACGCATACAGACAGGCAAACACCGGCACACCAAGCACCATACCTGCGACACCGAACAAATCTCCGCCGATTAAAATTGCAAGCAATACCCAGACACCCGAAAGTCCGGTTGCATCTCCCAAAATAAGCGGGCCAAGTATATTGCCGTCGAACTGCTGCAATACTAAAATCCAGATAATGAAAATGACAAACATAAGCGGGTCGTCCATCAGGGCAAGCAATGCACCCGGAACCGCACCGATAAACGGACCGAAGAACGGAATAATATTTGTAACCCCGACAGTCACACTGATCAAAACCGCATATCGCATATGCATCGCTGAAGTAAACGCAAAACAGATTACGCCGATGATAACGGAATCCAGGATTTTACCGTTGATAAATCCGCCAAACACCTGATTCGCATAGGAGCAGCCTTCCATAATCCGATTACCTGTCTTCTTCGAGAACACACAATAAATGACCTTTTTGCACTGTGCAAGCAAAACATCCTTGCTCATAAGCAGATAAATCATAACAACAAGTCCGACAAAGAAATTCAAGACAGCCTTGACACCGATCATAACACCGGAAGACAGCTTTACAACAATCGTATCTAAGTTCGGCATAACCTTGTCCCGAAATAAACCATAAATATTTGTCTCCACATAAGAAAGCCCCTGTGACAGAACCTCCTCAATCTTCTGATTTTGCGAGAATACCTTTTTGATCCAGTCCTCAGCAGCAGTCAGATAGCTCTCCATATTATTAACAAGATCCGTCATGCTCTCATAAACACGCGGAATCACAAGCCAGAGCAAGCCGCCGAGCAAGCCGATAAAAAGTAAAACCGTAAGAATAAGTGCCGGCGTCTTTACCTTTTTATATACCTTGTCATATTCCGCATCCTTGCGTAGCTTCACAATCAGCCATGACAATCCACGGCGCAGATAAATCATAATCGGATTCAACAAAAAAGCAATGATAATTCCGATAAAAATCGGACTCATGGCAGACAGCAGCTTGCCTATAAATCCGAATATGGATTCCCATTGCTTGATTACCTCCGCAAACAGGATGCAGGCACAAACAGCAATCGCAAGGACAACGCCTAGCTGGATAATATTCTTATTCCATTTATTTTTCATGCACCTCACCTCATCCCCTGAACAATCTAAACTTCGATTTATGATTATACCATTTTTAGTCAGTAGAAACAATACAATTCTTTATTGACACGTTATTTATTATTGACTAAAATATTTTTATAATTGCTTTATCCAAAAAGGAGATTATAGGCGGATGTATCGAAATATTATCAACGATTTCGCCGGTTGGTACGACGAGAGAAGACGAAGAATTTTATACGTCAAGGGCGCAAAGAATGTCGGTAAAACATGGGCAGTCAAGGATTTTTCAAGAGCCTTCTTTAAAAATCAATACTATATCAATGTTGCAGAGGATACCGGCTGTCAGGATGCTATTTCCGGTACCGCCAATCTGGATTTGCTGCTGGAGCAACGCTTTTCTGCTCCGGATTTTTCCGATTCCATTCTTATTTTCGACGAAGTACAGTGTATACCGGACTGTGCCCAGTTCTTTTATGCATTCCGAAAAAGTCATCCGGACTATACGCTCTGTCTGATTACCGATTCTATGGAATATACAGAATTTGAATACAGTCATCCTGATGTATTTTATATTTTTCGCATGCGTCCGATGACTTTCGAAGAATACATGATTGCGAACAAAGCACATCCGTTTTTGGATGCGATATCCAAGCACAAGGATGCCCCGCTTACCAATCTGGAGGTCGGTGCTATCACCTCTATGCTGCGTGAATATCTGCTTATCGGCGGTATGCCGGGCATTGTACACGCTTATTTGAAAAACCGGGATTTGTCGATTGTTCGTCCGATGCAGGAGAAGCTGCTGGAGGAATATATCCAGCTCATGAAACGCACCTACGGCAATGCTCTGTATCAGCGATGCAAGCGCATATTTCGAAGCATTCCGGAGCAGCTTGCCCGGGAGAATAAAAAATTCATGTATAAATCCGTTGATCCAAATGCCAGAAGCCGTGAATACGCGGAAGCGGCACAGGCACTTTGCAATCTTGGCATCGCCAGAAAGCTTCCACGGCTGCAAGCAGCTGTATTACCTCTGGAGGAGCATGTAGATTATAAATCATTCGAATTGTTCTTAATCGACCACGGCTTGCTACGTGCCGCCTATGGACTTCCAATCAATGATGAGCTCGATTTAAACGATATTCTTGAAGAAAAATGCGGGGCTGTTGCCGAACAGTTTATCTTTCAGGAACTAAGCTCTAAAATCACATATCTGTATTATTGGGTTTCCGGTGCCACTGCACGCGTGCCGTTTGTCTATGAAGCAAAAAATGCTCCGATTCCGGTTGATGTACGATTTGTACCAAACTCCAAGGCGCAAAACATCAAGACGTTTCGAAGCAAAAATCCAAACACAGAGCTTGCCGTCAAGATTTCCTTCAATCAGGCTTCGCTTGAAGGAAACACCTTGAATATACCGGCATATGGTCTGTGGAATATGTAATTTACTGTGGCTGTGCCTCAATCAATTTCATAAATTCCTGATCGGACACTGCCTTGCTGTAATACCAGCCCTGCATAAAATGACAGCCAAAGGACACAAGGCAGTCGCGCATTTCTTCCGTTTCCACGCCCTCAGCAACGATATGAAGCTTTAATGCATTCAGCATTGCAATCGTATGCTCCAGCGTGATACCTGCCTTCTCACTTTTAAAGGAATCCCATATTATAAATTTGTCCAGCTTGATAATGGAAAACGGCATATGGTTGATATAGTCAATATTTGCATAGCCGGAACCGTAATCGTCCAGTGAAAAATGAATACCCCGCTCCACAAGTCTGGATATATTTTCATTTACCGTCTCTGCCGAGCTCATAGTCGCCGTCTCTGTAATCTCAATATTGATCTGCTTCGGTTTTACATCATACCGCTTCATAATCTCCAAAACACGCTCTGCAAAATCCAGCTGCATCAACTGTACCGGACTGATATTGACTTCGATATACTCTACCGTTGTTTCCGAAAGATGAAAATCATGAATAAAGCGGCATACCTTTTCCAATATCAAATCACCCATCTCCAGTATCATACCGTTTCTTTCCGCAATCGGAATAAATACCTCCGGTGATATCCAGCCAAGCTCCTCATCATGCAGGCGGACCAGCGCCTCCGCAGAATTATATGCCCCTTTGTTGACCGAGTAGATCGGCTGATAATATACCATCAGTTCATCCCGGTCAAGTGCCTGTTTGACCGCTTTCTCAACAGCCTTATCCTCCTGAAGCTTTTCTAATTCCAAATCCTTCGCCCACATAATCGTTCCCTTATGCAGCTTTTTTGTCATGGACATCGCATAGTCAATTACATCGACCAGCCGTCCAAAGCTTGAGGCATCTCTCGGACACTCCAGGCAGCAGATTGAGGCAGACATCATAATGCTTGCCTGCGTATCGCTGTACCACGGATGCTTAAACCTCTCATGCACACGCATGGCAATGTCATCCGGGTCATCCTTCCTTGTGACGATACAGAATTGGTCGGCTCCGAGCCGGAATATCGTCTTTTGCATTTTCATATTCTCCAAAAACATTCCAATCTGTCTTAAGAGATTATCACCGTTATCCACGCCATAGGTTTTGTTGATGAATTTAAAATCATCCATCGCCACAACGACAATCGAAAATGATGTTTTATTCGCAAAATAATTTTGCAGGAATTCACCCATGAACTTGCGGTCAAACTGTCCTGTAACCGCATCAATCACCATCTTTGGATTTTGTAATGAAAAATAGACAGATAATGCTGCAATTGCCATAGCAAAATTGATGATAACCACACCTTTGTTATACTGCACAAAAATAGCAGCAAACACGAACACCACGTTAATCAAAACAATTATAATTTTTGAGAACACAGCGCGCTCCGTATACCGGATACCTCTCGCCACACACGCGACAATATAAACAAATGCAAGCACAGCCAATATCCAAATGCCCGGATTATAATCATAGCTTGTCCCGTTCCAATCATACACAAAATGTGTAAATGGATTTAATACGAGCAATACAATATTGGTCACTCCGCACACAATCATCACAAGTTTAATCCGCCAGTCATGTGACCATTCCACATAGGAAACCTGCATAATAAAATACGCCAGCAGCAACGGCAATTCATTGAGTGTAATATGCTGCAATGTGCTGCACACCCAAAATACAGCCGCTTCCGTTGTACCATAAAGCTCGGCAAACTGTAAACTTGCAATTTCCAGTCCGGTCGTCGCAAATACCATGGCAAGCATCACTAAAAATGTACGCTGGCTTACCAACGGTACTCTTTTTCCATGAAAATACCATACAATTACCAAGACAAGTAAGACTATCGCGCAATAATCATATGCAAGTACATTTCCCATCATTCATCCTCATCCTTATCATTCCAACCATACGTTGATATCAATTTCCTGCCCAAGCCCTGCGATTGTTCCGGTTCCCGTATACTGCCAACCGGAGTAAAGGTATGGGAAATCCGGCTGGTTTGCATATTGCGCCAGCCACATTTTATACTCTCCCAACCGGGTCAGATCAAGCTTCTGTACAAACCAGTTTCTATTCGAGTAAATCATCGGGGTATATCCCGCATTTTTCACTGTCTCACAAAAGCCGACTACAGCATCCGTGCGGGCATCCACGCCTAAATCTGCTGTTCTGGCGCCTTCCGCATTCATTTCCTCCGTATCGATCACGACCGGCATATCAAGGGTATACTCACTTGCCAGACTGAGTGCAAACTGTGCTTCCTCCACGCCTTCATCGTAATTTACCGCCTGCGTGAAAAAATAAATTCCAACCCGCATACCTGCTGCCTTCGCGCCCTCTATATGCGTACGGAACATTTCATCCTCCCGCAGATTTCCCTCCGCACCGTATCCCCGGTAACCGACACGGATAAATGCGATGGAAACGCCCGCCTGTTTCAGCAGCTCCCAGTCGATTTCCGACTGATAGGAAGATACATCTACCGCCAGAGAGGATAATCTCGTGCCATCCTCTCCGTAATAGTACATCAGTGTACTCTCTCCCTCGTCCATGTAAAAATTCTCAGTATCATAATTATTTCTCGGTACTTCCTTGACAATTTTATAAAATTCGCAATTGGGTATATCACCGATCAACACGTAGCTTGCCCGTGCAAAGCTCCAAAAGTTGGCATCAATCATCTGCGCCTCTGCTGCCGGCTCCAATGTCCATGTCGCATCACCCCGCGTCACAAGAACCGGCTGACCTTTATGCTTTTTCCCTATGTTCAGTCCGATGATAACGCCAATCATCACCAGAACAACTGCAATCGCACCTACAAGAATGACGCGCGCCCAATTTATCCGATAGTCTTTCATCTTGTTTTTCCTTTATTATTTGAATATACGTCTACGTGTATTTTATAATATCATAATTGCATTTTTGACTCAACCTTGTAACGTTTGTTTTTTGATTATTTTTTCACAAGCATCATTCCGGCTCCGACGAGCACAAAGCCGGCACCCAAAATACAAAGCAGATTCGAAACCGAAAGACTTTCTTTTACCAGAAACGGAAATATCTTCATGACCTTCGATGGGTAAAATGTCACAATACAGGAAAGTCCATTGTTGATAAAATGCATCAGCATCCCCGGAAAGATACTGCCGGAATGATACGACACATACACAATGACAAGTCCGATCAGTGCCGTCGTAACGGACTGCACAACATTCATATGATAGGCTCCAAACAGCACAGCTACGAGCAGCATCGCTGTCCGCGGTTTCATGTGTTTTTCCATCGCCGAAAGTAAAAATCCGCGGAACATCAGCTCCTCACAGACTGCCGGCAAAGCCGCCACAAGTAGCAGCGTCCACCCAAACCCAAGCTTATAAATCATATCCGTAGAAGCGCTCATCGCCTTTGCACTGTCCGGGAACAGACTGCTCGTAACCGCGGTCAAAATCATTCCGAGTAAAATTGCACCGAGCATAAGAAGCACAGCCCCGGCAAAATATCCCGGCTTGCAGCCGCGCAGCCGGAATGTCTCCAGCACGCTTTTCTTTGTATACAATACAATCAAAAGCGGAACACCTGCCACGATAAGCTGTGTCGCAACAATACCTGCCGTCACGCTCCTAGCACTCACCATGCCGCCGACATAAATCATCAGTACAAGCGTAATCGGCAATGCAAGCCATGCATCGCCAAGCGTTGCAACACCACCCTTTGTCATATTGCTTCTGCGTTCAAAAATCTGCATGCCTCCGCTTCCGTCTCCGAACAAAACGGCCTCGCTGTTGTACAGCTTTCCAAGCAGAAGCACAGCCAGCACGCCATACGCAATATTGCTGAACAAAACGATGGTAATCAAGGAAAAACTGAATTTAAACGCAAGCAAATCCCGTATCAGCAGACAGATATTTGCCACAGGCACAAGTGCCATATTGCGACTCAATTCGACATTCGGCAAAAATCCGATGAACGAAGCAAACATCACGACAAGCATAAGCGGCGTAATATAGTTATTCGCTTCCTTATAGCTCTTGGCAAAGACGCAGACGCACATCGAAAGTGCGCTGATTAACACAGCAAACGAAAGAATGCAAAGACAGCACACAAGCAGTGCCGGTACAAATCTCGCCACATGGATGCTCTGCTCCATATGAACCGTCTGCACAGCAAGCTTGTACACATAGACACCGATTGCACCCATAGAAAGCAGATTCAGCACTGCCGATGCAATCCCGATTGTTGCAACCGTCAAAAACTTACTGAAAATCAACTCCTGATTGGAAACCGGAAATGTCAGTATCGTTTCCAGTGTTCCGCGCTCCCGTTCTCCCGCCGTTGTGTCTATGGCAGGGTACATCGTTCCCATCAACAGACTTACCACAAGCATAAATGGGACAATCACGCCAAGCAGACTGCCGGTTGTCTCCTCTGTGCTTGCATAGTCGATATATTGGATATCAATCGGATTTAAAATCGTCTCCGCGTCCAATCCGGCATCTGAAAGTGCCTGTCTGGTCAGCATGTCTGCATACTTATCCAGCACTTCCTCCACCTTATCAACCGCATATCCGGAATTCGTCACTGAGGAAAGATACATGATGGAAAAGGTTATCCTCCCATCTTCTTCCCGCTTCCAGACAAACGCATCAATTTCTTCTCCGCGCAAAATCATCTGTGTATCGGCATTAAACTCACTTCCATCCACAAGCTCAAAATTCCATGTATCATTTTCCGCATTTTGAAACAAAGAGGTGAGCGTCTGATCTGTATCCGCAAAATTAATTGCAATCGTGTATGTCTGCGTGTCGAGCTCATTCGTAACCTTTGACATCATAAACATACTTCCGACAAACATAAGCGGATAAATAAGAAGCGGAACGACCAGCATCATGATAACCGTCTTTTTATCACGAAGCACATCTAATATTTCTTTCTTATATAGCTGCTTTATGATTCGAAAATTCATTCCGCAAGTTCCCCCTTCATCAGATATTTAAATGCATCCCGCAAATTATCATGTCCCGTCTGCGCATATAATTCCGGCAGTGTTCCCTGCGCCAGAATTCTTCCATGCGAAAGCATCACAATCCGGTCGCATAAAAGCTCTGCCTCCTCCATATAATGCGTCGAATAAAGCACAGCCTTTCCATGCTCCTTCTCTGTACGCATAAAATCAACAATCGCGCTGCTGCTGACAATGTCAAGACCTAAGGTCGGCTCATCGAAGATATAAAGCTTCGGACTATGAATCAGGCATCGGGAAATAGATGCACGCTGCGTCTGTCCGGTTGAAAGCTTTTCAATCCGGTTGTCAAGAAACTCTGCAAGTCCAAGCACATCGGATATTGCTTCAATGCGTTCCGCGATTTCTGTCTCAGACAGTCCGTAAATCGTACCGGCAATCGTGAGTAGCTCGCGCGTACTGAGCCGTCCATATAACCTCGTATTCCCGGAGAGATATCCAATCTGTTTTTTTATCTCCGTCTCGTCACTGATTTCCCCGTCTGCGTCTGTATAGTGTATCTCCCCCTCTGTCGGATGCATCAGGCATCCGAGCATGCGGAGCAGTGTCGTCTTTCCGGCTCCATTCGGGCCGATGACTCCGACGATTTCTCCGGGATTCACGCACAGGCTCACATCATCTACAGCACGAAACATGCTCTTTTTATTTTTCTTTTCATTTTTTTCAAAAACCTTAACCAGATTTTTTGCTTCTAACATATTCTTCTTACCTCTTAAAAACTGCCTGCGCCTCCCGGCAAACAGGCAGCTTAATATTTATAATCGATCTTGTATTCCTCACTTCCAAGCTTAACATGAACAATTCGATAATTATAAGCAATCAAATTATATTTGCACCGAAGCTTTGTAAAAATTCCGGCGTTCTTCGGCACCTCAATATAGCGCATAATCGGTCGTTCCTCAATAATATGGTAATCAGAGCGCCATGCGCCAAAGGTTCGTTCCGCATCATCTACCGAAAATCTGCGCTTACGGCGTTTTAAGATTGTCTGGCTCCGCTTCCATATATTTTCCATCTTATTTGTGGCTGAGGTTGAGGCTGTAAACACCAGATGCGCACCAGGGAAAAATTCCAGTATCTTTGCAATCAAATCACGCACCTCATTTTTATGCAGGTATGACAGCCCATCATCACATACGAACAGCACGCCCTGATTCTGTTTACAGCATATTTCCCTAAGCCACGAAAAATCCATCAACCGTCGACCTATCGTTTTCTCGCGCTCACGCACACCGTAAATAGAACGGCGGATTGACATGACATTATGCGAATCCACGCTGTACCACTGAATCGTTCCGTTATCCAACCGCCCAAACATATTATCCAACCGACATGCCATATGAATAACCGTACCATACGGAAACTCCATCGTAAAACGCCTTACATATGTATCACACGCACTCGCATCCGCTGCCAGCCGAATGTTCGCAAATTCTCCAATATGTGTATTTAATCCAGAAAAATCGAACTTATGATCATATACAAATTTAGAAGTCCAACTGTCGTTAAAATATTCAGGAAACCGTTTTGTCCAATCCGACATCATTTTTAACGGATAAATCGCGCGCAAGGATGTCTGATATGTTCCATTGACGCAGTCAACCAAAAAGCCCTGCGCCTTTTTATGCTCCTTTGTCCGGTCATAAATCAAGAAGTCCTCTGCTTCCTCCTCAAATTCAAAGAAACGGATATTGACGCCTGATTTTTTCACTTTTTTATAAAATTCCCTTGCATAACAATGGTATATGTCCCGAACGCCGGAAAACAATATCACATCGTCACACAAATCCGTCAAGTCACAATAATACGGACTCGTATATTCTGTCTTGACCGCATAATCGCGAACCCAATATTGATTTAAAAATCGTTTTACTTCTTCATTATAACAGGCATATTTCGCATTTTTGGATGCTGCCGTCATCTCCTGTTCGAGTTCCTCGTCGAAAAACTCCGTATCCATACTCGGTGAGAGCAGATACATCTGATCCGGCTTTCGCCATCCCTCACGCCACGCAAACATAGCAAGAGAAAGTGCAAGTCCGGCACCCGAACCGCTTCCCATCAAAATCAGGCGTTCCACATCCTGTCCTCTCGTACAATTTGCATACGCAGGCTCAAGCATCTGAAACACCTCACGGCAGCAATGCTCCGGTGCAAGCGGATAGATTGGCAGAAATACTCCTGCATGGCAGGCAAGCGCAATCTTTGCGATAAACATCCACTCCGCAGCATTGATACGCAGACACAGCTTGCTCGAATACAGATACATGATATAAGTACCATTAAAATCCTGCTTCGGCACCATGCGGTAACAGATACATCCGCTTTCCCGCAGCTCGTCTATGTCAAACTGTTTTGCAACCGCCGAAGGAATCTTGACCTCCGTTTTTTTGTGGCATGTCTCAACATAGCGCTTGTAGTCTTCCGCCTTCATCCTATGGAATTTTGAAACCATCCCTTTTCCCATACTGCTATTGTATCAAATCGTTCCAAAATATGCCACCTGAAATTAAATTTATTGCTTTTGGGTTGGTTAATTTTTCCGTAGTCGGCTAACAACATCTCCCCACGCTCGTTTTTCTGCCAAGCCTGCATATTTTCCCCTATTCCTTAACACACTTATTGATATAAATGGCATAACATAATGAAACAACAACAAGGAAAATCGGTACTATGTATGTTGACACTTTATTTTCGATATTAAATATCGAGGAACAATTAATTAAAGCATGCGCTGCTATACACGGAATAAGTGATTTACTTTTATAAAATATAGTTACAAACAGATATCCGATTGCTACCGCATAACATATCTGCATCAGAGTCGGAATAAAATCTGCGCCATTTAACAAATTAACAATATGACCTATTCCAAACGTGACAGAGCTGACAATTATTGCGCTTTTAACATTATCTTTTTCCATCATTTTAAACAGAAAGCCCCGGAAGATTATTTCCTCGATAAAACCTACATTCAGCATGGTTAATATATGAAATACTATTTCACTCGAGGAATTATGAATATTAACACCATTCCAAAAATTAACGGAAAAAAGGAGCACTAATGGTATAAAATATAAATATTGCTTCAGGTTTGTTACCTTTGTCAGCCCATAATAAGCTATCCGCTTAAGACTTATAATCAATATTAGCAACGCTACAGAAAATATGGTATTTATAATTGCACTTCTATAGTCTGTTGTTCCAAAATTCTGCATACTATACGAATTAATTACCACATATAAAACGATTAGTAAAATACAACCCAATGTCTCGTGTTTTTCAAACATCTTTTTCATGTTATTCTCCCTTCACAGCAAAAACTGCTCCATAAAATATTTTTTCAAGTGCCTTCATTACTTTTAACTCATCATAAATCATTGTATTATTCGCAAATAAACTGGCATATCCATGGACAAATATGAATAATGTACTAAAAACCTCCGTCGTATTCTCCATCGACATATCCAATTCCTTTTGCAGCACAGTTAAAAGCGGCAGCAATTCCTCCGTCTCCAACAAATCCAACATATCTGCTCCAGAAAACTCATTTGACTGAAATAAAAAGCGAAAGAGATTTCGCTCTTCTATTGCAAATTTTATATAGTTCATTCCGATTGTCAGCATAGGATTTCCATAATCTGTCTGCGTATTCATAATATAATCCGAGTGATATTCATCTGCTTTTTTATACACATCCCTTTTTATATCTTCAACAGTTGAAAAATAATACAGCACAGGTTGCGTAGAACAGTTTAGACGTTCTGAAATGCTTCGCGCGGTGACTTTTTCTGCGCCTTCCTCCTGCACAATGTTGAAAGCAGCATTTATTATCATCTCTTTCGTGATTTTTGCTTTTGGCGGCATAGTTTTCTCCTTTCATAAAGTATGTTATATAACATATATTATATATCATAGTTTGTCAATAATAAAATATGGAGCATGCGCTATCTTACACATGCTCCACTTTATATACAAAGTAGGTTTGTTGAACAAAACAATAACGGAAAATTGTCTGAATTTTTACAATAATTTCAATACTCTTACTATTCCAAAAACATTTCATCAAAACCATTTACTCCATATCTTGCAGTAATGTCTTTTAAACCTGATTTTATTTCTTCTCTGCTATAATTATGTTCTTCCAAAAATTTATCGGTCTTATCATTTAAGTATGAATAAAACAGTAAAGCAATTTTTAAATCTATCTTTTTACCTTCTTCGGTTATTTCATAGATTCTGTTTTCTGCTTCATTGATGAATCCATCATCTACCATATCAAGCAATTCATCAAGCGTCTGCCCTTCCTCTGAATCTTTTAATAATTCTGCCGATGGCGAATCAGTATCTATGTTGAATATCAATTTTAAAATGGCTCTTACCATTTCCTTTATAAGTCTCATGACATAATCTTGCTCAAACAATTTTAATCTCCCTTCAAATGAAACTATAATTACATGGGAGTTCCTACCTCAATCAAATTACCACCCAAATCATATTGCCGTCATTATCAAGCAGCATATCCAGTCCAAATAAATCATGATAAAATTGTTTAGAATTCTCGATATCTTTAACAACAATTAAAACATTCTTTAGCTTCATTTTCTCTCCATTTCCGGAATCCGGATATCAGCATGACTCCCTCACTTCCTCTTTTAGCAGGGAATATCGCTTTTGAGAAAAACATATTCGCATATTTGCCTTACAGCCTCGGTCATAATGCCCTTGCCCCAGTAAGCTTCTGCAATGTAATATCCAAGCTCCGCTGTCTGCCTATGTATATTTTCCTGTCTGAATGCTCCGATACTTCCGATTACCTTGTCATCTACCGTAATGGCAAAAGCGAAGGTCTCATTTTCATCTGCCGAAAGCATTGCCGTGATATATTCCTTTCCATCCTGTTCTGTATACGGATATGGCAACCCATCCCGAAGATTATCCAGCACCTTTTTATTTGAAACAGCCTCCGTCAAATCCGCCGCATCCGATAATCTCCATTCTCTTATTTTACAAATCATTTGCTATCTCCATTTCTTTACAGTTCCATTTTTCTCCCAAAATGTTATATGTTTCCGTTTCATCGAATGCCGTAAACGGTATTAGCGATTCGACAAATTTGAATTCATTTTTTGTAATCGGATAATCTCCAAGCACGCCCGCCGTCCATTGATAAAACGCTTTTTTATCCTTACACCACGACAATATTCCATCTGCGTCCGCAGCTTTATATGGTCTTATTCTAAGCACATGCTTACCTCCTTTATGTCCCTTCCGCCAATGTTATCCTCCATAATTGCACCCGTATAGAAAAATCCGTTTTTCTCATAAAATTTTCTTGCTCTATGATTGTCCTCCAAAACCCACAAGAGTACCTTTTTAAATCCGGATTGCTTTAATTCTTCAATACCTACGATTTTCCCTTTTTCTATGCAAATAAGATTGTTCCTACCGGCTTTGCTGATATTATCAGCCCATTGCCCGGTCGGAATACTGTCAAGGTATTCCTGCGGAATAATATCCTTATATGCGTATTTCCAACTACATTCATATATGTTGCTTATTTCAAGAAGACTATCCGCTTGAGAAATGTATCTGATTTCCATTTCAATCACTCCTTAAATCCCGATTACACTCTCCCTTTCTGCTTTTTAATCATGCAAAGCCTCATGACAAAACACCTGCAAGAAGCGCCAATACCCCCATAAAAATGACAAAGCCCCAAATCCATCTGGATGTATTTCTCCTGCTTTCCTCCTGATTCTTTTTTATCTCGCATAGCTCCTTATCAGGATTCTCCAACACCTCTTTTAAATCTGCGTATGCCTCTGAATAATCCGGATGATAATGTGTGAGTTGTTGTCCCTTAGCCATATACGCTACATATACCTCATCCCGACCGTTATTGTACACAGTAATATCATACCCCTCTGTCAGCCTGATACTGAAATACTCATCATACATTTTGTACATCCTGTTATCTTTATCCAGAGAGCGCAGTTCATTATACAATTCTTCGTAGGTTGTTATCTTTTTTTCAGTTGTAACGGACATAGCATTTACTCTTTCTATTCTTCGTCAAAGGCTATGAAAACTCCTGCAAAGAATGACGAATGTTAAAATATGTATCATATATTGGAGAAAAGTCGAAATAGGTTTAAAATTACTATTACTTGATAATGTAGAGGGACAATTGATGTAGCACTTACAATTATACTAAATTTTTTGCTGTTAAGTTTTATCGCACTGGCGCGAGTATTGCTTTTGTTTGCTGTCGTTACCACATTTCAAACTTTTCTCTCATGAGCCGGAACAAAAAATTTGATAGTTCCGGAGTAGCCCTGTTGGCTAATTCGCACCGCCCCTTTTTCAAACATCTGAAGAATGAATTTACATACAAAAATGGACTTGACTTCAATACATTTATTTTTCCTCTAAAGTATGTGGTAATATCACATGCACTTTAGGAATATGAGCATATTTTACTATAAAGCATAAAGTAATTCTCATTTATCAAATAAACCACTCTTCATCATCGCCCATTCTTTCAATGCTGTCCAAATCAATTTCTGAAATGGCAACACAATCCAAATTTTTGATATTTAGAAACACCGTATTATATTTGGGGTTAATATTTTTCGAGGATAAAACATAAATAAATTTTTCTTTTCCTACGGCAGATTCCAAAATATTCAACTTATTTACCTTTCCATGCATACAGGCTTCAAGTACTTTTTTCTTTATTATACATTTTACGC
>CAZLZH010000010.1:0-52515 GCA_964563955.1 uncultured Bacteroides sp.
CAAAGGTTATTGCACGTGAGACGGTGAAGGCGGTGCGTAAGGATGTGCTTGCCAAGTGTTATGGAGGCGATATCTCGCGTAAGCGAAAGCTTCTGGAAAAACAGAAGGAAGGAAAGAAGCGGATGCGCCAGATTGGAAATGTTGAGATTCCGCAAAAGGCATTTATGAGTGTACTGAAGTTAGATGAGGAGTAGATGTACGTATGAAAAAATATGTGAGCTTATATGTTCATATTCCTTTTTGTGTTGTAAAGTGTAAATATTGTGATTTCCTGTCATTTGACGGCGAGAGTTATGGAACGATGCTCCGCTATGTGGATTGCCTGTGTCAGGAGATAAAATTATATGCGCCAATTGTGGCGGATTACGGTGTGCGGAGTATCTTTATCGGAGGCGGAACACCGTCTTTGCTGGATGAGTCGTTGATTACGAATATCATGGCATTTATAAGGCGTTATTTTCATGTTGAAAAAAATGCTGAGATAACGATTGAGGCAAATCCCGGGACACTCAGACATCAGAAGCTGAATGGCTATAAGTCAGCAGGTATCAACCGTATCAGTATCGGCTTGCAATCCTGCGATGATAGTATGTTAAAGAAGCTCGGAAGGATTCATAATTTTGACCAGTTTGTTGCAAGCTATAATGCGGCGAGAAGGGCTGGATTTCAGAATATCAATATTGATGTCATGTCAGGGCTGCCGGGACAGACGATTCACAGCTATGTAGATACGTTGTCACGCGTTCTGGAATTTGCGCCGGAACATATATCGGCTTATTCGCTGAGCATAGAAGACGGCACGCCATTTGCGCGAGACCCGGAGATTTTAGAACAGCTTCCGACGGAGATGGTAGACAGAAGAATGTACGAGATTACAAAACAGCTTCTTTCTGCACACGGTTATGATCGATATGAATTTTCCAATTATGCAAAACCGGGATATGAATGTAAGCATAATATGGTGTATTGGACAGGTGGAGAGTATATCGGACTCGGAATCGGAGCATCCTCCTATTTTCAGGGAAAAAGGTTTAACAATATGCGGGATATCTTTGCATATATCGAGCTTATGGAATCGCTGTCCGACGAATTTGTGGAAACGGATAATATGGAGCTTTTATATAACGACACGACAAGAAAGCTCCGTGAAAATGTCACGACGATGTACATTGATTCAAGAATGGAGGAGTTTATGTTCCTGGGACTGCGCATGATGTGCGGAGTCAGCCGGGAGGATTTTCAGGAGCGGTTTAATAAAGATATCTATGAAGTATACGGAACGGTATTGAATAAATATATCGGGGATGGCTTTATGGCGACCGAAGGGGACCGGATTTACCTGACGGATGCCGGAATTGATGTGAGCAATGTGATTCTTTCAGATTTTCTGTTCGACAAGTAGTGCTTGAAAAATAGAAGACAGCATAAAAAAGAGCCGCATGAAAGATTGATATCTGACCTGCATTTATGAGGTTGATACAATTTTTATGTGGCTCTTTTTTGTTGTTTACATTATTCTTTATCTGTCTCGTTAGCCATATTTTTTCTTGCCGTTGCAAGCATCAGCTTAATACGGTTCACCTGATTGACCTCGGATGCTCCCGGGTCATAATCGATGGCTACAATGTTTGCATCCGGATATGCATGACGGAGAGATTTGATAACACCCTTTCCGACGATATGATTCGGAAGACATGCAAATGGCTGGCAGCATACAATATTTCCGGCACCGCTCTTGATAAGCTCAATCATCTCACCGGTCAAGAACCATCCTTCACCTGTCTGATTGCCGATGGAAACGATTGGCTTCGCATATTCGGCAAGCTGCTTGATATGTACAGGCGGGTGGAACCGTTTACTCTTTTTCAGTGCGTGTACGACAGGTGCGCGGAGCACCTCAAGGGCGGAGATTCCCAAATTACCGTTTTTCGCTGATTTCTTCGGTTTTCCGAGATACTTGTATTTATAATTGTTGTTGTAGAAGCAGTACTGGAAGAAATCAAGCAGATCCGGCATGACAGCCTCTGCACCCTCAGACTCCAAAAGCTCTACAAGATGATTATTAGCTGACGGCAGGAATTTTACCAAAATCTCGCCGACGATTCCGACACGGGGTTTTACAACATCTTCGTTTAATGGGACGTTATCAAAGTCTTTAACGATATTCTTTACAAGCTTTGTAAATCCACGTCCTCCGTTTTGCATACAGCGGATGGCTGCACGCTCCCATTTTCTGTGGAGCTTATTGACAGAACCCGGAATTTTTTCATACGGTCTGGTTCGGTATACAACACGCATGAACAAATCGCCGAGGGCAAGTGCCTGCATGGCACATTTTACGGTTTTCAAATTCCAGTTAAATCCGGAATTTTTCTCAAATCCCTGAACTGATAATGCGATGACAGGAATCTGCGGATAGCCGGCTTTTGTAAGGGCACGCCTTATAAATCCGACGTAGTTTGTTGCACGACAGCCCCCGCCTGTCTGTGTCATAATCAGGGCAAGCTTATTGACATCGTAATTCCCGGATGTAATGGCATGCATCATCTGTCCTACTACAATCAGGGAAGGGTAGCATGCATCGTTATTGACATAGCGAAGACCGGTATCGATGACCTCCTTGTTTGCATCCGGAAGAATTTCAATATTCAGTCCCATATGCCGCATTGCCGGTTCCAGAATATTGAAGTGAATCGGAGACATCTGTGGAACAAGTATAGTGTAATCCTTCATATCACTTGTAAATTCTACACGATTGATGTTGCTTGGCACCGGACATGGTTTATAGTTGTGCTTGCGCCGCTCATTTACGGCACTAATCAGGGAGCGGATACGAATGCGGGCTGCTCCGAGATTGCTGACTTCGTCAATTTTCAGTACCGTGTAAATCTTGCCGGAATTTGTAAGGATATCATTGACGCAGTCTGTTGTGACAGCGTCCAGACCGCAGCCAAATGAATTTAACTGGATAAGCTCTAGATTTTCACTTGATTTCACATAATTTGCGGCCTTATACAATCTGGAGTGATACATCCACTGGTCTGAGACAATCAGCGGACGTTCCACCTCGGCAAGATGGGAGACGGAATCCTCGGTCAGAACCGCAATATCAAAGGAATTGATAAGCTCCGGCAGACCGTGATTGATTTCCGGGTCAAGATGATATGGACGGCCGGCAAGTACGATTCCGAGCTTGTTTGTTTTCTGCAGGTAGTCAATGACTTCCTCACCCTTTGCCTGAATATCTTTTTTGACCTTGTCAGCCTCCTTGTAGGCAGCTTCGACAGCTTCGCTGATTTCTTCCTTTGTGACGTTTGTATATTTCATAAATTCTCGATGGAGACGATCCTTCAGTGCTTCCTTGTTGTCAAGTGCAAGGAACGGACGAATATAGGTTACATCCGGCGCAGAGATTTCCTCCATGTTATTTTTGATATTCTCAGCATAGCTTGTTACAATCGGACAGTTGTAGTGATTGTTTGCATCCGGTGTCTCATTTCGCTCATACGGAATACAAGGGTAGAAGATTGTCTTGATTCCCTGCTTGAGCAGCCACATTACATGACCATGACTGATTTTTGCCGGATAGCATTCCGATTCACTCGGAATAGACTCAATGCCGAGCGTGTATATATCCCGTGAAGATTTTGGCGACAATAACACACGGTATCCGAGCTTTGTCAGGAATGTAAACCAGAACGGATAATTTTCATACATATTCAGGACACGCGGGATTCCGATAGTACCGCGGTAGCTTTCGCTCTCCGTGAGCGGTTCATAGGAAAACAGTCGGTTAAATTTGTATTCGAATAAGTTCGGAACATTGTGCTGGTTTTTCTTTAGACCGAGTCCTTTTTCACAACGGTTTCCGGTTATGAATTGCCTGCCTCCCGTAAATCGGTTGATTGTAAGCAGACAATTATTCGTACAGCCCTTGCAGCGAGCCATTTTTGTCTCGTAGGTAAGCGCTTCGAGCGCCTCCTTGCCGAGCATCGTTGTCTCATCGCCATCCTCGTAACGGTCTCTTGCGATGAGAGCAGCACCGAAGGCTCCCATAATGCCTGCGATATCCGGACGGATTGCGTCACGGCCGGAGATTAATTCAAAGCTTCTTAAAACAGCATCGTTGTAGAAGGTTCCGCCCTGTACGACAATATTTTTGCCGAGCGATTTCGGGTCAGTCAGCTTGATAACCTTCAAAAGTGCATTTTTAATAACGGAATAGGCAAGTCCCGCGGAAATGTCTGCAACACTTGCGCCTTCTTTTTGTGCCTGCTTTACTTTTGAATTCATAAAGACAGTACAGCGGCTTCCGAGATCGATCGGACTCTCCGCAAATAAAGCAATCTTTGCAAAGTCCTTTACATCATAATTTAAAGATTTCGCAAATGTTTCGATAAAGGAACCGCAGCCGGAGGAACATGCCTCATTTAACATGACATTGTCAACGACCTCGTTTTTAATCTTGATACATTTCATATCCTGACCGCCGATATCAAGGATGCAGTCTACCTCAGGGTCAAAAAATGCCGCAGCAGTATAGTGCGCAATCGTCTCAACCTCGCCGTAGTCAAGCATCAGAGCGGATTTGATCAACGCTTCCCCGTATCCTGTGGAACAGCCTGCCACGATGGTAACATCCGGTGGAAGAATCTCATAGATTTCTTTCATGGCACGCAGGGTTGTGCGGAGCGGACTTCCGTTGTTGCTGCTGTAAAAATCATATAACAGACTTCCGTCTTCAGCGACGAGAGCCACCTTCGTTGTTGTGGAGCCCGCGTCGATACCGAGGAAGCATTTTCCCTTATAAGTTGCCAGGTCTGAACGAAGAACCTTATGTCCCTCCTGCTTTTTGATAAACGCATCGTATTCTGCCTGTGATGAAAAAAGCGGTGGAAGCCGGTCGACATCAACCGTAATCTTTAAGTCATTGGTCAGCTTTCCGCTGATTGTATCAAGTGGAAATGTAATTTCTTCCTTTGCCTGCAGGGCAGCACCGACTGCCGCAAACAAATGGGAATGATCCGGAGCAATAATATGTTCCGGTGTAAGATTTAAAGTCCGTATAAATGCTTCCTTTAACTGATCCAGAAAGTGAAGAGGACCGCCGAGAAAAGCAACATTTCCCTTGATTGGCTTTCCGCATGCTAGTCCGCTGATCGTCTGGTTGACAACCGCCTGAAAGATGGAGGCAGACAGATTCGGCTTTGTGGCGCCCTCGTTGATGAGCGGTTGTATATCTGTTTTGGCAAACACGCCGCAACGCGCCGCAATCGGATAGATGGTGTCGTAATCCTTGGCATAGGAATTAAGACCAGCTGCATCCGTCTGAAGAAGAGATGCCATCTGGTCGATAAAGGAGCCGGTACCGCCGGCGCAGACACCATTCATTCGCTGCTCGACACCATTTGTAAAATATATAATTTTCGCATCCTCGCCGCCAAGCTCAATCGCAACATCTGTCTGTGGAGCATAGTCGGTCAATGCCTCTGATACACAGACAACCTCCTGTTCAAATGGGATTCCGATTACCTGGGCGAGTGCGAGCCCGCCGGAGCCGGTAATGGTAGGGGCAACCTCAAGATTGCCAAGCTGCTCGGAAGCATGGCAGATCAGCTCGCGCAATGTTTCTTTGATATTTGCAAAATGCCGTTTATACTCGGAAAACAATATGTTGTGTTCCTCGTCAATCACGGCGACTTTCACCGTTGTGGAACCGATATCAATACCTAATCTCTTCATGTTATCTTACCTCTTTTTATTGAAATACTAACCATATAAAAAATCATTTTTCGACAAATGACATTATATAGGAATAAATATGTAATTTCAACAGTAAAATTTGGTACTTTTTATATGCACTTGCATAAAATAATCAGAAAGGACATTGGGAGTCAATTATGGAGCATGAATGTAAAGGAACCGTGCATAAGGTCGTAAACGGAGATACGCTCTACAAACTGTCAAAATTATATGGTGTGCGTCTGATTGATATTTTAAAAGAAAATCCGTATGTCAACGTATACAATTTGCAGCCGGGAGATGAAATCTGTATTCCGACCGAGGTGTACGAGGAGGAAGAACGAAGGTATTATACGGCAAGGGTTGGTGAGACCTTTGGAAGTCTGATCAAGGAGCTGGATACGGACATCGAGGATTTGATGAAATATAACCGGGAACTGTATGATATCCGGATACCGCTAGGAACAATCATTCGGATTCCGCCGAAATAATACGGTTTTGGACACAATAAATTCATCATCCTCTGTGATTATCCGGTTGTGTTTTAGATGAAGATAATGTATAATGGGCAGGGTATAAGTAAAATGTTTTGCAAAAGCTATTTGACTTTTGCAAAAACGAAATGAGGATGATGAATTTGAGTTTTTTTGCAAAGATGGAGCGTAAGTTTGGAAGATTTGCTGTGAAAAATCTTCCGATTAAGATTGCGGTTATTATGGCAATCTCGTATTTTTTGTGGGCATTTGTACCGGAATTTGCGTCGAAGCTGATTTTTTCGCCGTATGATATTTTAATCGGACATGAGTTTTGGCGTCTTTTCACATGGATTTTCTCGATTCCGGGCGAGATCAGCTTTATTGGTATTCTGATGATATTCTGTCTGATTTTATTTGGCAGACAGATTGAGGGCGCTATGGGAACCTTTATGTTCAATACTTATGTATTCGGATGCTGGTTTTTCAACACGATCATTATGCTTGGAATCAGCATATATTTCTATGCAACGATGAAAAGCATAGATTTCATGCTGTGGGCGATTGGAAATACCGGATTTCTGGCAATGTATTATTTTGATTACGGCATTTTCCTTGCATTTGCATTGATGTATTCGGATGCGCTTGTATTGTTTATGTTCGTTTTGCCGATTCGGGCTTTTTGGATTGCGATATTGGACATGTTTTTCATGGCATACGAATTTATCCGTGCGGGTTCCGTGTTGAACCGGGGCTCCATTATTGCATATCTGATAAACTTCTTCATCTTTTATCTGATTATGGCGCGGGGTGTCGGAATGCGTAGCAGCAACAGCAAGGCTGCAAAGCTGAAGCGCAAAAAGGACTATGAGCGGCGCATGGAGGATATCGGCAAACGAGTAAACGGAGAGGCGGAACGAAGGAAAAAGGCACAAAAGGGTGAATATCCGGAGAATATTACAAAGCATAAATGTGCGATCTGTGGCAGAACGGAGCGGGACGGCGACGACTTGGAATTCCGTTTTTGCTCCAAGTGTAATGGAAATTATGAGTACTGCAACGAGCATCTCTTTACACATGAGCATGTAAAATGATGATTATACAAGCAGTTGCGAAACGCATTAAACTATGCGGATTAAAATATATGGATGCACATTTTTGTGCGTTTCGCAAATACTTAAGTAATGACAGTAAAATGACAGGAGAAAAGGACATGATTGGAACATGTAAAAAATTGGTGACGGATATACAGCGGGAGGCGGAACCGGAGAAAAACCTTCCCGAATATGTATCCCTGCTTGAGAGACAATATAACTGCTACGCAACCGTAAAGGGCAGTATGAATTATTATACGATGAAGGAAGTCTGTGATGAGCAGGAGGATCAAAATACGGATGTATGCAAATACTTTTCCATTTTGACGAAGCTTTTGGAACGGTTTCTTGTCAAGCGGGAGGCGGTCGATGAGGAGGGAAAAAACGCAATCAGACAACTGCGTGACAATGTAGAGTATAAGATGCATATTTTGACGGCATATACAGATGTGTATGAGATTTATGAATACATTTTAAACCGTGTGGAGATGGGAGTAAAGGGAACGGTTTCTACGATTGATGCAAAGGGCTTATCCGAGAAGATGTTTGCCTATGTCTTTTCGGAAAATGACACGGTCGTTATCAACAGCAAGCTTCAGCTTATGATGGCACAGCTTCCGGTGCGTATGACAAAAAACAAATTCTATGATATTGTGAGCAATACATTGAATATCTACGAGGGCGGAGAGACAAGCTCTGTGGATGCCTTTGTCGATATGCTCCGTGAGAGTGTCCTCATTCAGAAGCCAAAAGGCTTTGAGCAGGAATATCCGTATTTGTATCATGTGTATTGCGACCTTGCCGGCGCAGATTATACAGGTCTTACAGAGTCTGCGTTTGACGATTTATCTGCCGGTCTGAATCAGGCAGCGTCGATTATTAAAAATGAAGTATCTGCATTTATGCTGCTGCAGGAGGTAATCAATGATGTCTATACAATCCTGCTTACAATCGATGCTTCTTATGAAGAAAATCGAAATTCAACACCCGGCTATGTGAGTGCATGCAACATTCTGGAAAGCTGTGTTCGTGCGAAGACAGTGGAGCATATCCCGGATGAGATTATGGATGAGTTCATTTCCATCGAGGGTGTACAGGAGCGCGTTTATGAAAGTATTATGATATTGGAGACAGTCTTTGATGATATCCGAATCGGAAAGGCGGAGCTTGCAGAGCGTTTGGGGCTTACAGATACATTGAACAGACTTGATATAGTCGGCAAGCTTTTGTCCACCAGTCTGTTTATCGATTTAGATAAGGCGGCAGGGGAAACAACAACTGCAGATCATGCTTACATTACAGAAAAAAAGGACAGCCTGATTGCAGAGCTTGCGGAATTGTTTGACGGAGTAAAAAAGCCTGTATATCGCAGTATGATGTGCAAATTACTCGCGGCTATGCCTGTTTTTATGAATTCCCAGCAGGAAATACGTGACTATTTTGATTATGTGATTGAAAATTGCAGGGATGACAGCGAGCTTGCCGCATGCAGCAAATTGATTGGTGAGATGATAGAGGAGTAACTGTGAAGTTTACGGAAGGGTTTTATACATACAATATAAGCGAAAAAATGCAGAAGCGCATACGTTCACGTATACGGAAAAAAAAGGCTGCACGCAATTTGTTTTTGATTGTATTGCCGCTTCGGGGTAACGACGGAATTTTGGAGATTTATCCGTATAATCAGCTTTTGCAGAGCTATTATCTTCAGTTTTATTCGGACGTTGTTGTCGTCGGACTTGCGAAAAGCCGAGAGGATGCACAAATGCTTGTACTTGAAATCATACAGGATATGTATGATGCAACAGGGGAAGAATTAAATGTGAGAAAATTCTTTTTATGTGAACAGTGAATTATGAAATTCAGGAGTTGCCATGCTGCACGTTTTATTATTGATTCTAAAAATCATATTGTGGATAATACTCGGCTTACTTGGCCTGCTTGTCCTGTTATTGTTTTTGATATTATTTGCACCGATTCGTTATCGGGCAGATGTCTCTTATCAGGGTGGAAAAACGATGCAGGCAATTGTCAAGGTCAGATATTTGATTGTAAGCTTTGGATTGCAGTTTGACCAGACGACCGGGAACATGGAACAAAAAATCCGTATTTTCGGGTTCGAGCTTGGCAAAAAGAAAAAAAATAAACCGAAAAAAACAGAGAAGCTGCAAACAAAACAAGAACCGATAAAATCAGAGGAATTGCAAACGCAACATGAATCGGAGCAAAAACAATTAGAATCAATCACATCGGAAGTAAAGCAGACGGATGACGCAATACAATTACAGACAGAATCGGAGTTACGGGAACCACAGACAGAACCGGAATTGCAGGAATTAGAAACTGAACCGGAGATAGAGCTGGAACAGAAAGAAATTCCGCAGGATGATATTCCGGAAAGCTTTGATTTAGAATCGGATGCAGGGGATGAAATTCCGGAACAGGAAAAGAAAGCAAAGGGCAGACTCAAAGCATTTTTTGAAGGGATATGGAAAAAGCTGAAACAGCTTTGGACATTTGCAGAAAATCATACGCCGGATAAGATTGCGGAAGCGATACAGGCGAAACTTGAACCACTCAAAAAAAAGGTGCAGCGTCTGCGGAAATTCTGGGATTTGTCCTGCACAGTTAAGACAAGAAATTATTTAAAAAAATACATTCCGAGTATATTCCGGCACATTCTGCCGAGACAGATAAAAGGATATGTGCATTATGGACTTGCAGAACCATACAAGACAGGGCAGGTAACAGGGTATTTAAGCCTTATTCCTTTTGTATATCAAAAGAATCTGACTTTGCAGCCTGATTTTCATCAGAAGGTGCTGGAATTACAGTTAGATTTAAAAGGAAAAATCAGAATCGGATATTTGATCAGAATTGTATTAAATATCAATTTGTGGCGCACGATAAAGATTGCAAAAAAAATTATGAATCATTAACAAAAACAGAAAAGGAATAATAACAGGGAGGTAACAGGAGATGGCAAGTGATTTTAATCAGACAGTAGGTTCTTTGTTTCAGGGGATGGATGCACTTCTCACGACAAAGACAGTTGTAGGAGAGCCGACAAAGGTAGGAGATACCATTATTCTTCCGCTCGTAGATGTCAATTTCGGCGTTGCAGCCGGTGCGTTTGCAAAAAATGGAAACTCAAATAGTGCCGGAGGCGGTATGGGAGGTAAGATGTCACCGACGGCAGTGCTTGTAATTCAGGATGGACATGCAAAGATGATTCCTGTAAAGCAGGGTGATACAGTCAGCAAGATTATTGATATGGTACCGGAGGTTGTTGATAAAATAACAACAGCAATCGGGAAAAAACAGGCTGATGATGCGGATGACCAGGCTGTCAGAGACGCAATTAACCAGATGGCAGAGGATGAACAAATATAAAATCTGCTTCTTGAATTACATGTTTGGACATATAGTAGTAATAGTAAAACATTGTGTGAGGCATGTGGGTGAAAGCGTTGCTTGGCTATTCCATGTTGTTTATGGCAATTGGCATGATACTGGCTTACTTTGTAAGCGGATTTTGCGAATTTGTAATTATTACTGCGTTATTGGTTGGAGCGTATGTACTGCTCTGTTTTGATTGCTAGGAGGAACCATCATGAACGAAGTGAATGATTCAGGATGGTTCTGACGACCTGCCGCCGAACGGAGGTGAGGGGGCAATACAACATAACAGGAGGAAACGGTGGGAGAGAACAACATTGAGAAGCTTACAGCTTTGTTAAGGGGACATAAGGTTTATTTACAGACGCATAATTTTCCGGATCCGGATGCAATTTCAAGTGCGTTCGGTCTGCAAAAATTATTGGAATGTTATGATATTTCATCTGTGATTTGTTATGTGGGTAGTATTGACCGCTATAATACAAGAAAAATGATGGATGCATTCCAGATAGAAATTATTTCATATGATGAAATTCCGGATATGCAGCCGGAAGACTATATTGTGCATGTGGATTGTCAGAAGCCAAATGCCAATACTACGGATCTTCCGGGAAATGAAGTGGCATGTATCGACCATCATCCGATATTTTGTAAGACAGAGGATTATAAGTATGAGGATATCCGGATTGTCGGTGCCTGTGCCAGCATTGTGACTTCGTATTATGTAGATGCCGGTATTGATATGGAAGAAAATGTAGCGACGGCACTTGCGTACGGAATAAAAATGGACACTGCTGATTTTATTCGCGGAACAACTGTCATGGATATGGATATGATGGCATTTTTATTTCAGCATCTGAATAAAGAAAAACTCAATCTCATGTATAATTCAACGATTGAGTTTCAGGATTTGAAGGCGTATGGTGCAGCGATTGAACATATAGAGGTGTTCGATTATGTAGGGTTTACCTATATTCCGTTTGAATGCCCAAGTTCGCTTGTCGCAATTATATCAGACTTTATTTTGTCATTGGATGTGGTGGATGTCGCAATTGTGTATTCTGTCAATCAGGATGGCATTAAGTTTTCCGTGCGGAGTGAAAGACCGGGAGTGGATGCAGGAAAGCTGGTATACCGGGCACTTGACGGGATTGGGTCCGGTGGAGGACATGCCGAGATGGCAGGTGGTTTTATTGATTCCGATACGGTTCATAAAATCGGTGCAAGATATGACGGAAAGCTAAAGGAATTATTTATGAATGTAATTCATACTATGTAGTTTTAAAAGAGGGTGTTAAATATGAGCGTGGCAACAGATATGAGCGTGGAGGTTTTGATGAATTCAGAGAATCCTGAAAAGACATTACAATCCATGCAGCCGTTTATTGAATTGATGATGCACTATGAATGTGCATTGATGGAGATTGAAACAAAATTAAAGGTTTTAAATACAGAATTTGCATCCGAGTATAACAGAAATCCGTTTGAGTCCATTCGCTGTCGTTTAAAAAAGCCGATGAGCATTGTGGAGAAGATGAGGCGCAAGGGCTTGGATATTACGATAAAAAATATAGAGGAAAACCTGACGGATATTGCCGGCGTGCGTGTCATCTGTTCCTTTCCGGAGGATATCTATACCGTTTCGGAATTGCTTACGAAGCAGGACGATATCAAGGTAGTATGTGTAAAGGATTACATACGGAATCCGAAACCAAATGGCTACCGCAGTCTGCATTTGATTGTGGAAATTCCGATTTTCCTCTCCAATGAGAAGAAGTATATGAAGGTGGAAGTGCAGTTCCGCACGATTGCCATGGATTTTTGGGCGAGCCTTGACCATAAATTGAAATATAAAAAGGACAATCTGAAGCATCCGGAAATCATAGCAAAAGAATTGAAAAAATGTGCGGATACGATTACGGCGATGGACTACAAGATGCAGGAAATCCGAAGCCTGTTGGAGTGACATACGATACATTAGATATTTGCGATACATATTACGAGGAGAAGAAACATGGCAAAACAGATATGGAAACCGGGAAATATGCTGTATCCCCTTCCGGCAGTGATGGTTACGGTTGGAGATGGCATGGGAAGGGATAACATTATAACGATTGCATGGACGGGTACGATTAACTCAGATCCGCCGATGGTGTCGATTTCTGTTCGTAAGTCACGCTATTCTCATGAGCTGTTATCAAAAAATGGTGAATTTGTAATCAATCTTGTAACAAGAAAGCTTTGTCGTGCGATGGATTGCTGCGGTGTGAAATCCGGACGGGATATCGACAAATTTGCTGAGATGAAGCTGACAAAGGGAAGCGCACAGACTGTGTCTGTTCCGACGATTGCAGAAAGTCCTGTCAATATTGAATGCAAAGTGAAACAGGTGCTGGAGCTTGGCAGTCATGATATGTTTCTTGCGGAAGTGACAGCAGTTCAGGCAGATGAAGCATACATGGATGAAAACGGAAGATTTGATTTGAATCAGACGGATTTGATTGCATACTCACACGGACAGTATTTCACGCTTGGTGAGTCAATCGGAAAATTCGGCTACAGTGTACAAAAGAAAAAATAGCATAGAAAGAAGGCGTCCTCTGTCACGTTCACAAATTGTTCGCAATTTGTTCGTTGACAGGGGACTTTTTTATTTATATGATAAATATGGTCAGCCCTTTGGAGTAGAAGGGAGTTCTATGTTCAGTAAAGTAAATAGCTGTGCGATTCACGGTGTGGATGGCTGCATGATTGCAGTTGAGGCAGATGTTAAGGATGGTCTGCCGATGTTTACGATGGTCGGGTATTTGTCCTCGTCTGTCAGGGAAGCAGCAGAACGAGTTCGTACAGCACTCAAAAATTCGGGCTATTATCTGCCGCCGAAACGCATCACGGTAAACCTATCACCCGCGGATATGCGGAAAGAGGGGTCGGGGTTTGATCTTCCGATTGCTATGGCTGTGCTTTTTTCTATGGGAATCACGCCAAAACCAGATATGGACAATATGCTTGTGCTCGGAGAACTGAGTCTTGACGGCTCTGTAAAATCTGTGTCAGGGGTATTGCCTATGGTAATCTGCGCCTATGATGCGGGACTTCGTATGTGTATCGTCCCGAAGGAAAATGAAAAAGAGGCAGCACTTGTCAGAGGCATGCAGGTAATCGGCGTATCCGATTTGAAACAGGCGATGGATTTTATGCAGGGAAATACAGAGTTTTCTCCGGTATGTTCATCTGCGGATGATATGGATGCATTGCCGGATATTTATGACTGTGATTTCTCGGATGTAAAAGGACAGGAAAGCTTAAAGCGGGGCATGGAAATTGCAGCAGCTGGTTTTCATAATGTGCTTTTGACCGGGGCAGCCGGCGCAGGAAAATCCATGCTTGTAAAACGACTGCCGACGATTATGCCCGCCATGACATTTGAAGAAAAACTTGCGGTTACAAAGATATACAGCGTTGGAGGAATCTTGCCGCAGACAAACAGCATTGTGCAGCAAAGACCGTTTCGTGCACCGCATCATACGATAACAGACCGGGCTTTGATTGGAGGAGGAAGAAATGCAGTGCCGGGAGAGGTAAGCTTTGCGCAACATGGCGTGCTCTTTTTGGATGAGCTTCCGGAATTTCAAAAGTCGGTGCTGGAGGTTTTGCGGCAACCGATGGAGGAACATATCGTCCGCATTTCCAGAGTGAATGCTTCCTATATATTTCCGGCGGATTTTATGCTTGTTGCAGCTATGAACCCGTGTCCTTGCGGCAATTATCCGGACCGGCGGAAATGCTGCTGCACATTACAGCAGATACAGCGGTATCAAAATAAAATCAGCGGCCCGTTATTAGATAGAATCGATATTCGGATGGAGGTGTGTCCGGTCAAACAGGAAGAATTGTTCAGTGAAGGAACAGGGGAGACATCAGAAACGATTCGGATGCGTGTGGAACAGGCACGTATGATGCAAAAAAAACGGTACGAAGGAGAAAGGTTTGCTTTTAATTCTCAGTTAGATGGCAAAAATATCGGGCGGTATATAAAGCTTTCGCCAAAGGAGGAACAGGTGCTTATGGACGAGATGAGCAGACAGGAGCTGTCCGTCCGGGGTATGCACAGGATATTAAAGCTTGCACGGACAATTGCAGATTTAGATGGGAGTGAAGCTATCAAAACTACACATCTTCAGGAAGCATTTTTTTATCGCAACCAGAATGTGTTTATTAAGGAGGGGTTGTATGGAGTATAGCAAGAATATGGCACATTTTTGGTTTGATGGGGATTGTACAGTCAGTGTGACGATGCGCAGACGACTTCTGGAAGTGTTTGGGAGCGTTGAAAAGGTTTATGGACAAAGTGATGCCGCAATTCAAAAGTGTCTGTCCATGCAGTTTGATGAGCAGGCAGTCTTAAAGCTGTTAAATAGGCGTAATCGGAATTTCCTTGATCAGGAGCTTGGACGGTTAAAGGAACACCATATACAAATTCTATACCCGGAGCATCCTCTTTATCCGCAGAAATTAAAACAATTATATGATATGCCGAGAATTTTGTTCGCAAGGGGAACTGTGAAGGAAAGTCTGAATCATTATAATCAGACGATTGCGATTGTAGGTGCGCGGGATGCGGATACATACAGCCGGGAGGTAACACATGCCTTTGCACGGGAGCTTGCGAAAAAGGGAATCCAGATTGTGAGTGGTCTTGCGCGTGGAATTGACAGTCAGGCACATATCGGCTGTATGGAGGCGGATGGATATACAATTGCTGTGCTTGGCTGTGGAATCAATGTGATATACCCGAGAGAAAATGTGGAATTGTATATGGAGGTAGAAAAAAACGGTTTGATTTTATCGGAGTACGGGATGGACGTTCCGCCTAATCCGTATCAGTTCCCGATTCGAAACAGAATTATAAGCGGGATTTCGGATGGGGTGTTGGTTGCCTGCGCAAAGAAGAAAAGTGGTTCACTCATTACTGCGGATCTTGCATTAGAACAGGGAAAGCAGGTGTATGCTCTTCCGGGGAGAGTGCTTGATACATTCAGTGAGGGAACAAATCATTTGATTCAGATGGGTGCCATGTGTGTGATGGGACCGAAGGATATATTATATGATTTGCAGGGTGAAAAAGCATTTTATAAGGAAAAGAACGAAGATGATGTTGAGGATGAGACGTTAGAGGAGCATTTGACATCGGTAGATATGGAGTGTTTCAATGATTCCGAAAAAATTGTATATAATCTGCTCGGCCTTGAACCCATCCATGTAGATGAACTGATTCAGAAGTCTAAGCTCGGCGTGACAAAGACAATCAACACCCTGTATCATCTGGAAAAAATAGATTGCATTAAACAGGTAACACAGGGATATTATATTATAAAATTGTAGAAAAATAGCACAAACAATATGCATTTTTTCGGGGAAGAGAAAAAATAATGTTGCACCTGAAAAAAAAATAGTGTATAGTTTGCTTGATTTGAATGTCATAGGAATTGGAGGAATGGGTAATGGCAAAAAATCTGGTTATAGTGGAGTCGCCGGCAAAAGCAAAGACGATTAAAAAATTTTTGGGGAGCGGATATGAAGTCATTGCTTCAAACGGACATGTCAGAGATATGCCGAAAAGCCAGATGGGAATTGACATTGAGCATGATTATGAACCGAAATATATCACAATAAGGGGAAAAGGTGAGCTGCTTGCACAGCTTCGGAAAGCGGTAAAAAAAGCGGATAAAATCTATCTTGCAACGGACCCTGACCGTGAGGGGGAGGCAATTTCTTATCATCTTGTGGCAGCTTTGAAGCTGGAGGATAAAAATTATAAGAGAATCACATTCAATGAGATTACGAAAAATGCCGTAAAAAATTCCATTAAAAATGCCAGAGAAATTGATATGGACCTTGTCAATGCGCAGCAGGCAAGACGAGTGCTTGACCGTCTGGTCGGTTATTCCATCAGTCCGATTTTATGGGGGAAGATAAAAAGAGGATTAAGTGCCGGTCGTGTTCAATCTGCCGCATTGAAGCTGATCTGTGACCGTGAGGAAGAAATCAATGCGTTTATTCCGGAGGAATATTGGAGTTTAGATGTGGAGCTTTCACAAAATAACGGATTGAAGCCGGTTTGCTTCCACTATGCAAAAGAGCGGATTACAAAGGAAGAACTTGAAAAGGTTAAAAAGGAGATTACGGGACACGATTTTATCGTGACAGATATCCGTAATTCAGAAAAAACAAAAAAACAGCCGCTTCCGTTTACGACAAGTACATTGCAGCAGGAGGCTGGCAAAAAACTGAATTTTGCGACAAATAAAACGATGCGGATTGCACAGCAATTATACGAAGGTGTGGAAGTGAAGGGAATGGGAAGTATCGGTCTCATCACTTATCTTCGTACAGATTCCACACGTATCTCCGATGAGGCAGATGCGAGTGCGAAGGAGTATATTAAATCACAGTTTGGCGAGCAGTATATCGGGGAAGCCGCATCTTCTGCATCTGGTAAAAAGATACAGGATGCACATGAGGCGATTCGACCGACGAATATCGAATTGTCACCGGTCAAATTAAAGGAACAGCTTTCGAGAGACCAGTTCCGCCTATATCAGCTCATTTATAACCGGTTTCTTGCAAGTCGTATGAAACCGGCTGTCTATGAGCAAAAGACTGTATCGGCAGAGGCAGCAGGACATAAATTCCGCGCTTCCACATCCAAGCTTGCGTTTGATGGATTTATGTCGGTCTATACATTGGATGAGGAAAAGGAAGAAAAGTCCCGGCTGACCGGCTTGGAGAAAGGAACCGTACTTTCCTGCGGTGAAATTTCCGATAAGCAGCATTTTACACAGCCGCCGGCTCATTACACGGAGGCACTTCTTGTCAAGACAATGGAGGAGCTTGGAATCGGAAGACCGTCCACATATGCGTCCACGATTACAACGATTATCAATCGGCGCTATGTCGTCCGCGAGAACAAAAATCTGTATATGACGGAGCTTGGAGAGGCAGTAAATAAGATGATGTCGGATGCATTTCCGGCAATTGTAGATACAGAATTTACAGCTAATATTGAGTCTCTGCTTGACAATATAGAGGAGGGACAGTTTGACTGGAAGGTTGTGATTCGTAATTTCTATCCGGACCTTGCGGAATCTGTGAAAAAGGCGGAGGAGTCATTAGAGTCTGTCAAAATATCGGATGAGGTATCCGATGTTCCGTGTGAGCTTTGTGGCAGGATGATGGTTATAAAATATGGACCGCACGGGAAGTTTCTTGCATGTCCTGGATTTCCGGAATGCAGAAATACAAAGCCGTATTATGAGAAAATCGGTGTTCCGTGTCCGAAATGCAGTCAGGACCTCGTTTTGAGAAAGACAAAAAAGGGAAGGAAATACTATGGATGTATAGGCTATCCGGATTGTGATTTTATGTCATGGGCAAAACCGTCCAAGGAAACATGTCCGGTTTGCGGCGGTTATATGGTAGAAAAGGGCAATAAGCTTCTTTGTGCTTCGGAAACATGCGGCTTTAGCTGTGAGCGTAAAAAAGAGGAAAAACTGTAAATATTTAGTGGTTTATGAAGATTTTTGTTGAAGCATACCACTAAATATGGTAGTATAGTTACTGTATGATAAAAGGGAGGTAATATCGTTGATTACATCAGGAATTTATGACTATGTAAATATTCTTGACAAGGCGGCAGATGCTGCTAATTTAAGAAATGAATTGCTTACGAATAATATCGCAAATGTTTCGACACCGAATTACAAACGGAAGGATATTGATTTTGAATCCGTATTGCAGGCAGAGCTTGCCGGAGAGAAAAGCTTGAGCAAGGCAGTAAAAAATGCGAATAAAAATCTGGAGACATTGGATCCGCAGGTGTATACGGATAATGCGTCTTTATCTTATCGCCTGGATGGAAATAATGTGGATATTAACACAGAGGAAGCAAATCTTGCTGAGAACCAGATTCGGTATCAGGCACTTATCGATTTGATGAATCAGGAGTTTTCAAGATATAAAACAGTTCTTAGTTCAAATTCTTAATCTAAGGAAACGGAGGAGTTGTAAATGGGCGTATTTTCAGCTATGAATGTGTCTGCGACAGGTATGACCGCACAGCAGATGCGCATGGATGTGATTGCGGAGAATATTGCGAATGCAAGTACTACCAGAACGGAAGACGGAGAAGCATACCGAAGAAAGACCGTTGTATTTGCAGAGCAGGATACAACATCGTTTGATCATATTCTCAACGGCTATTTGAGCCATTATCAGCCAAATGGAGTAAAGGTTACACAGATTGTCGAGGATCCTTCGGATTTCAGGCTCGTTTATGAACCGGATAATCCGGATGCAAATGAGGATGGATATGTGGAATATCCGAATGTAGATACGGTTACAGAGATGACAAACCTGATTGATGCGAGCCGGTCATACGAGGCAAGTGCGACAGCGTTCAATGCGGCAAAGTCAATGGCAGCCAAGGGTCTTGAATTGTTTAGCAGCTAGGAGGAATCGATAAATGGCGGTAACACCGGTTAATTTGTTTAGTGATGAATGGACAACCTTAAATAGTATTCAGTCGATGAACAGTGCAAGCTCTGCGGAGCGTGCAGATCGTAGGACGACGAATAGTAAGGATTCGGCATTTGATACATTTTTGAATGCGGCAGTTAATATGTATAAGGAGACTGATTCCCTGCAAAAGGCGGCAGAATCAGCGGAGATGAGCTATGCTCTCGGTTATTCGGACAGCATACATGACGTAGCACTTGCACAGCAAAAGGCGAACATTTCCCTTCAGTATACAGTTAAAATTACAAATGCAGTTGTGTCTGCATACAAAGAATTGATGAATATGCAGCTGTAAAATATGCGTATGATATGTGAGTAGGTAAGTATGAGAGAATGGTTTAATCAGCTACCGGCAAGGATAGTTGAATTTTGGAAAAAATATACGAGACGTCAGAAGACACTGTTTTTCTCTGTGTTAGCGGCAGTTCTGATTGCAGTAATCGCACTGGTTTTGATTTTGAACCGGACATCCTATGTGACGCTGTCGACATTTGAAGACACAGCGACCTCCGCACAGGCTGCGAATCTTTTGGAAGAAAATTCGATTACATACAGGGTCAGCGATGATGCCTTAAAAATTGAGGTTGATGAGTCACAGGTTTCACAGGCGAGATTGCTGCTTGGTGAGAATGGAATCGGGACAAACAATGGTCAGAATGACTACGACTCCCTGTTCAATAACAGCTTTAATACAACGGATTCCGAGAAGAAGCTGAAGGCAAAGCTCTATAAACAGTCGGAGATGGAACGGGATATCACATCCATTGAGGGAGTTGTTAAAGCGTCTGTTACGATCAACCTTCCGGAAAATACGAATACAATTTATGCGAGTGATCAGACGGCATCTGTCAGCATTATGCTTTCCATCAATGGTAATTACAGTGAAGAGAGTACAAATGCAATTGCCGAGTATGCCAAGAGCTGTGTCGGAAATAAGGACACAGATGAGATTACGATTGTCGATAACAAGGGTGAATTGCTGTTTTCGGGAAAAAATGCGACGACAAATGCATCGGCAACGCTCCTTGTGGAACAGCAGGTTGAGGAATATTACAACAGCAAGCTTTGGAATTTGATGGTTAATTCCGGAGTTTATGATGAGGTGTCCGTATCTGCGAATCTGGATGTGAATATCTCACAGGAGGAGATTGAAAATATCGAGTATTATTCCAATGACGAGGATGATACGGGACCAAAGTCATCGTATTATTATTATCTGGCTGAAAATACGGACGGAACCGGCGGTGTGGTCGGAACGGACGCAAACGGCGAGGAAATCACAGACTATGATTTATTGGATAATGCAAATGGAGAATCGACGCTGTCACTTGTAAAAGAAAATTATGAGACAAGCAGCACGACAAGGAGAACCGTGACACCGGTAGGCGATGTCAATATGCAAGACTCCAGCATGGCAATGTATCTGACCCGTTATGTCAATTATTATGAGGATGATTTGAGAGAACAAGGGCTGCTGGAGGGTACGACGTTTTCAGAATACCAGGCAGCAAATTCGGAAGTGACAGAAAATGTCAATCCGGAGGAAATGGTCAATCTGCTCGCCAGCGCAACCGGAATGCGTGCAAATAATATTTATGTTGTGGAACGGATTGTTCCGGTATTTTATCCTACTGAGGAATCAGAGGTACCGGTACAGAGTATTTTGTCAATTGTACTGGCAGTAATTATCGGCGCATTGCTGTTGTTTGTAGTATTTAAGAGCATGAAGCCGGAGGAAGTTGTAGAAGTGGAACCGGAGCTTTCGGTTGAAGCATTGTTGGCAACGACAAAGGAGAATCAGACATTGGATGAGATTGAGTTTAGTGAAAAATCTGCATCGAAACAGCAGATTGAGAAGCTGGTGGATGAGAATCCGGATGCGGTGGTTGCTTTGCTTCGTAACTGGTTAAATGATGAGTGGGAGTAATGTGATATGGCGGCAACAAGTTCAGAAGAATTAACAGGAATACAAAAGGCGGCAATTCTTTTAATTGCACTCGGACCGGAACGTTCTTCAAAGATATTTCAGCATTTAAAGGATGATGAAATTGAAGCGTTGACACTTGAAATAGCAAATACAAAAAGTGTGCCATCTGATGTGAAGGACGAAGTAATTGATGAATTTTATGAAGTCTGCCTTGCACAGCAGTATATCGCAGAAGGTGGTATTGCTTATGCAAAAGAATTGCTTGACAAGGCATTGGGTGAAGATCGTGCAAGAGATGTTATCGGCAGGCTGACGGCATCCTTACAGGTTCGCCCGTTTGAATTCGTGCGAAAAGCAGATGCAAGCCAGCTCCTGAATTTCATACAGGATGAGCATCCACAGACGATTGCATTGATTCTTTCCTATCTGCCGGCTTCGCAGGCGGCTGCTGTTGTAGGCGCACTTGCACCGGAAAAACAGGCAGATGTAGCAAAGAGAATTGCGACGATGGATCGGACGAGCCCGGATGTGATAAAAGAGGTGGAAAAGGTGTTGGAGAAGAAGCTGGCATCTCTTGTAAATCAGGATTACACAATTGTCGGTGGTGTGGATTCTATCGTAAATATTTTGAATACAGTCGATCGGAGCACAGAGAAACATATCATGGAAACTCTCGAAATCGAGGAGCCGGAATTGGCAGACGAGATTCGGAGAAAGATGTTTGTATTCGAGGATATTCTGCTGCTTGATAACCGTGCAATTCAGACTGTACTGCGTGAAGTTGAAAATAATGAGCTTGCCGTTGCGTTAAAGAATGCAAATGAGGATGTTCAGAAAGTCATCTTCGATAACCTGTCATCACGTCTGGCAACCATGATAAAGGAAGATATGGAATTTATGGGTCCTGTTCGTCTGAAGGATGTAGAGGAAGCACAGCAGAAGATTGTAAATATTATTCGAAAGCTCGAGGATACCGGAGAAATTGTAATTTCCCGTGGTGGAGGTGATGAGATCGTTGTCTAATCTATTTAAATCCGGATTTCCAGGAGTTCAAACTATCAATACAGAGCCGTTTGTTATAGATGTAAACAGTCGAGTGATTGAACAGCCGAAAAATAAAATCCTGCGTTCTGTTTCGGAAAAGGATAAGGAAGGACAACAGGAAGAAGATATATTTTCCGATGGAATTACACAGATGGCAGAGGAGATAGACCCGGCGACGCACAAAGAAATTCTGGATGACGCGTTGGAAAAGGCAAAACTGCTTCAGGATGATGCCCGGGAGCGTGCACAAAAAATAATTGAGGATGCAAAAGCTGAGGCGGAGAATATTCGGCAGACAGCAAAAGATGAAGGGTATGCAAAGGGCCTTGAAGACGGAAATATGGAGGCTATGCGGCGTGCAGACGAATATTTAGAGCAGATGAAGCAGGAGCGGGAAAACGACCTTGCGATTGCCCGTCAGGAGATGGCAGATACGATTGCGGACGCTGAGAATAAAATTGTCGATACAGCATGCAGGCTGATAGAGAAGCTGACGGGAATATATGTACATGATTATAAGCCGGTCATGATTCATATGATTAATAATGTTTTAAACGATGATGACGAATCCCGTAAATTTATCATTCGGGTTTCTGAGGCAAATTATTCCTATATCGCAGACAATCAGGACCGGTTAAGCAATGCAGCAAATCCCGGCATTTCGATTGAAGTGTTCAGTGATTCCAAACTTTCGGAAGGACAGTGCCAGATAGAAAGTGATACCGGAATTATTGATTTGTCGATGGATGTACAGGTCAGAAATCTGATTACAGCGATAAAATTATTATCTGAATAAATAAAAAATATGTCGCAGATATCCGTATCTGCGACTATCCATATATAGAGATAAATCGGAGTAGCTATGTTTGAAAAACTTGATGCGGCGAAATACGAGTCACTGTTTTATCGTGATTTCAGTATTCATTACGGAAAAGTAAATAAGGTTGTAGGGCTTACGGTAGAGTCGGTTGGTCCGCCTGCAAAACTGAATGATTTGTGTGAGATTATTTCAAAAGACGGGCAGACAAAGGTTATGGCGGAGGTTGTCGGCTTCCGTGAAAACAAGGTACTGCTCATGCCGTACGATTCTGTGGATGGAATCGGGCTTGGTGCAACCGTCCGAAATACCGGGGACGTATTACAGGTTCCCGTGGGAGAAAATCTGCTTGGAAAGGTGCTTGACGGCATTGGACGACCGATGGATAACAGTACGCTTGAGGCAGAGGATTACTATCCGATTGATGCGCCTTCACCGGATCCGTTGAAGCGTAAATTGATTGATGAGGTGCTTCCGCTCGGTGTAAAAGCGGTGGACGGCCTTTTGACGATTGGAAAAGGACAGAGAATCGGTATATTTGCGGGAAGCGGTGTCGGAAAAAGTACACTGCTCGGTATGTTTGCACGAAATACAAAGGCTGATATCAATGTGATTGCCCTGATTGGCGAGCGAGGAAGAGAGGTTGGCGAGTTTTTGGAGCGCGACCTCGGAGAAGAGGGCTTAAAGCGCTCGGTGCTTGTGATTGCAACCTCAGATAAACCGGCGTTGATTCGGAATAAAGCTGCAAAAACAGCAACGGCGATTGCAGAATATTTTCGAGATCAGGGAAAAGATGTGCTGCTTATGATGGATTCCCTGACACGTTTTTCCATGGCACAGCGGGAGATAGGGCTTGCATCCGGCGAACCGCCGGTTACAAGAGGGTATCCGCCATCTGTCTATGCAGAATTGCCAAAGGTGCTTGAACGTGCCGGCAATACATATAAAGGGTCAATTACAGGCTTATATACCGTCTTGGTAGATGGTGATGATTTTAATGAACCGATTACAGATACAGCGCGCGGAATCCTGGATGGACATATTGTCCTTTCGAGAAATCTTGCACACAGGAATCATTATCCGGCGATTGATATCATGGCGAGCATTTCAAGATGTATGAGTTCAATCGCATCAAAGGAGCATAAGGAGGCTGCAGGTAAACTCAAAAATGTCCTTGCCACCTACAATGATGCGGAGGATTTGATTAATATCGGTGCATACAGATCCGGCTCCAATCAGGATATTGATTATGCAATTACAAAAATCCGGCAGGTAAATGAATTTCTTATGCAGGATGTTGACAGCAAGTATGTGCCGGAAGATGAATTGGCGCAATTATTTGCAATATTTGAGGGATGATTATGGCAAAGTTTGTTTATCGAATGCAGAATATTTTAGATATCAAGATGAAGCTGGAGCAGACCGCGAAGCAGGAGTACGCTGAGGCGCGGAGGAGACTTTCGGAAGAAGAAGACAAGTTAAAAAAGCTTCATGATCGAAAAGCTTTCTATTTTGCAGCATATCAAAATGCAATTCAGGGCAAGCTGGACTTCCTTTTGATAGAGGAAAATGCAAATGCGATGGACATCATGGATATTTTGATAGAGGAACAGTCAGAGGTCGTGAAAAGACGAAGCAAAGAGCTTGAGCTTGCAAGACAGAAGATGGAACGAGAGATGCAGGAGCGGAAAATGCATGAGAAATTGAAGGAAAAGAAATTCATGGAGTTTCTGCACGAGCTGAATGCGGAAGAAAAGCGTGAGACAGACGAGGTAGCAGGCTATCAGTTTATGACTGCACAGAGGAACGAGTAAAAAAACAGGAGGCAAAAACAATGGCGAAAAATAAAAAAGAACCAAAAGAAGGCGGCAATAAAGGTGTCGGTGTTTTGATAGCGGTATTGATTATTATTACCTGGCTTTCCGTTATGTGCCTTCTCATAAAGTGTGATGTAGGAGGCTTTGGCAGCCACGTATTACGACCGGTATTTAAGGATGTTCCGGTTATCAATAAAATATTGCCGGACGCATCGGATGAAGAGGTTGCAATTGAAAGTGATTATCCTTATGATACGCTGGAGTCTGCGCTTGCACAGATTGCGGTCATGGACGCCTCGATTGGAAGTAAAGATGCAGAGATATCGGAACTGAATGATAAAGTAACGGAATTGCAGTCAGAGGTGGACCGTTTAACGGTCATTGCACAGGACCAGGAAAACTTTCAGGAACAAAAAAATAAATTTTATGACGAAATAGTCTATGGAGAATCGGCTCCGGATACCGATACATATAAAGAGTGGTACAATGAGCTGGATGCAGAAGCAGCAGAAAATATTTATAGAGAAATATTGGAAAGCGAACAGGTAGATGACAATATTAAAGATATGGCATCCTCCTACGAGAACATGGACGCAAAGGCGGCGGCGGATATATTGTCGACGATGGGAAATGATCTCGATACAGTTGCTTTGATACTAAACAATATGAGTACAGAGAGCAGAGGAAAGATTTTGGAGGAGATGGATCCGGAATTTGCCGCAGCTGTCACAAAGAAGCTTCTGCCATAGTGATTTGTAAACTCCAATAAAATGAAAGGAGGGATTTGTGTGATTGTAGGAATTCAGACAAGCGGAATCGGGAAAGTGAATGTCGGTAATGCCAAAGCGGTAGGCATGCGAAACCGGGCGGAAGAAAAAGTGTCGGAAGAATTTGCCGGACTTATGAATTTATCCGGTCAGACTATGCAGACGGAAAACCGGGATGTGCAGGCAAAAACAGATAAGACGATGGGCGTTTCTGACAGAAAACCGGTATTTGCGATGAATGCTTCTTATTCGGATGCTTCAGAACGGATTCAGGAGAGAACAACAGACAATCGTACAGATACGACAAAGAATGCCAAAGCGTCTGAGAATGAACAGACTGATAAGGCAGACACAAAAGTGCAGGCTGATTCAAAGACAGATGCAGCGGGGAAGGAAGCTCCGGCTGACAGTGCAAAGGTTGACAATGCAAAAGATGAGCTTGCGGACAGGATTAAGCAGGTGCTTGGAATTGATGACGAGGAACTGCAACAACTGTTGGAGGATGCGGGTCTTTCCATGCAGGAGCTGTTAAATCCGGAAGTACTGCAGCAATTTGTTCTTCAGGTGATGGATGCATCCTCGGTTGATCTCTTAATCGATGAAAATCTAAATCAGGTAGTCAATCAATTACTGCAGGTATTGGATGAGGTATTGACAGAATATGACATTACGGAATCCATGATAACGGAGACATTTCCAGAGGAAGATATGCAGCAATTGGAGCTTGAGACATCTGTAGAAGGTGAGAATCCGGTTCTTACTGATGCGAATGCGGATGTGAAAAGTGACACAATGGTAAAGCCTGTGGATGAAAATCAGGCGGAGACACAGATGCCGCAGGAAATTCGGAACAAAGATGCGGAAGTGGAAGTGGATGCGGAGTCTCAGATTAAGGTGACAGTACAGACACAAGCTGTAGAGCAGATAAGTGATCAGAGTGGTCAGATGAATCAAAATCAGGATACGATTCTTGCAAATTTCAATCAGGCACTCAATCAGCTTGCAGGAAATGAAATGACCGAAGTGAACGGCTTTTCAGAGCAGATTACACAGGCGGATATTTTAAGACAGGTTGTGGATGAAATTAAGCTTTCGATGTCGCGGGATGTCAATTCTCTGTCTGTACAGCTCAATCCGGAACAGCTTGGCAAGGTTCAGATTCATGTGGCAACGAGAAATGGTGTGATGCAGGCGCAGATCATTGCGGAAAATGAGGTTGCAAAGAATGCCGTGGAATCCGGCTTATCAGTGCTTCGGGAAACTTTGGAAAATCAGGATTTAAAGGTGGACGCCATCGAGGTTATGGTCGGCACACGCGATTATTTCTCTGAGAGCGGTCAGGATGCACAAAGCGGTAATGCAGAAAGAGAAAATAACGGAAATCGTACAGGCGGTATTAACTTAAACGATACTTCTGACGATGAAATAAGTGAAGAAAAACAGTTGGAAGCCGAAATGATGAAGGCACAGGGCAGCAGTGTGAATTATACGGCTTAACTGATAAGACAAAAGGAGGTATTATATGGCAGTAGAATCAGCAGTAAATGGTGTTGCAAACAGCTCCAATGAGTATCATGCCAGTTCAAAATCAAAGACAAACGGCAGCGATTTGGATAAGGATGCATTTTTGAATCTGCTTGTTACACAGATGCAGTATCAGGATCCGCTTAATCCGAGTGACAATACCGAGTATATGTCACAGCTTGCACAGTATTCATCCTTAGAGGCACAGATGAATATGAGTGAGACCTTGGAGAGAGGAAACAGTCTGAATCTTGTCGGCGAGTATGTAATTATGAATACAACCGATTCGAAGGGCGCAAATACAATGATAAGCGGACTTGTGGAATATGCAACCGTAAAGGATGGCGATGTTTATCTTTCTATCAACGGCAACTATTATCCGGCAGAGGATTTGGATTCTGTTATAGATTATGAGTATTATCTGTATCTGAAGACGCTTGCAAGTGAAAACGGAACAGAAAATACAGATCCAAAAACGGATACGGATGATACAGCAGATTCTGGTAAGAAACCGGATGAGGGCGATACAGAAAAGGTTTAAAATGATTATGCCGGACAGGAGGGATGTGGATGAAAACACTTGATACAAATTTTCTTTCTGTCGAACAGGCTGCAAGTCTTTACTTTCAAAATGCACAGGTAAAACCGGTCTATACGGAAAAGCCTGCGGCTACATTTGAGGAGGTTCTGAAAGAAAAGGCAGCCGAGACAACCGGTGTAAAGTTTTCGAAGCATGCGAATGAACGGCTCAGCACACGCAATATTGAATTGTCGGATGCACAGCTTGACAGGCTGAATCAGGGAGTCGGGCAGGCGAGAACAAAGCAGATTCAGGAATCGCTTGTTATGATGGACAATCTTGCTTTTATCGTCAATGTCAAGAATAACACCGTTGTTACCGCGATGGAGCAGAGCGAAAGCAGTAATGTTTTTACAAACATAGATGGCGCAGTGATAGTATAAAAAGCCGGACCGATAAGGAGGCTTTGCATTTCCCGAATGACAGACGGAAATGGAAAAACAAAACGGAGGTCAAAAATTATGATGAGATCACTTTATTCTGGTGTGGCAGGTTTGAAAACACACCAGACAAAAATGGATGTTATAGGTAATAACATCGCAAACGTAAATACAACAGGATTTAAGTCAGCATCTGTATTATTCAGTGATGTCTTATATCAGACGAGCGCAAATGCGACAGGTGCGACCGCTACGACCGGTGGTACAAATGCATCACAGATAGGTCTTGGTGCAAAGATGTCATCCATTCAGACATCCATTACACAGAATGGTTCTGCACAGTCAACGAACAATACATACGATATGATGTTGTCCGGCTCTGCATTTTTCGTAGTCAGTCGTGGTGGCGTAAATTATTTTACAAAGGTTGGTTCCTTTGGAGTAGATGGCGCAGGATGCCTTGTAAACGGCGGAGGATATCAGGTAATGGGATGGCAGGTTGATCCGGATAATCCGACCCAGATTAAGAAGGATACGGTTACTCCGTTGTACCCAGAGTCCCCGGAGAATAAGGTTTCTTCTCCGGAAATGACATCGGCGGCACATATGACCGGTAATATCGATATGACCGACCCGGATCTTGTATCGGTTGATGGAGCCTCCATTTCAGTATCCATCTATGATGCACTCGGCTACAATTATACAGTAAAGTTTAAGCTGACACAGGATCAGGCACAGGCAGATAAATCTCTTTATAATCTGGAAATCATGTCGATTAAAGACAGACAGGATATCGAGATTTTAGGAAATGACGACCCGACAACCGATGCGGTTGAGGGCGGCTATACGGCAACCATCGGCGGTGCAAATTCGATTCAGATAAAGTTTGATGCAGATAACGGAACATTTGAGTATGTCGGAAGTGCCGGAAAGGATTCTGCACTTTTGGAGATTAATCCGATTAATCCGAATCTGAAGGGCGATGTATTCCAGTCTGTAATCAATGGCGAGCATGTGGACGGAATCACGGTCGATTTTTCTAATCTGACCCGTTATGAATCAAGCGGTCAGTCGACAGCTAAGATGGTAAGAGGTGCTTCCGATACGACCGGAGGCGGAAGAACAATCGGTAAGCTGAACGATGTCAGCATTGATGAGACCGGAAAATTACACGGCGTTTATACAAACGGTGAGACAAAGCTTCTCGGACAGATTGCCGTCGCAATGTTTGATAATCCTATGGCACTTGAGTCACTCGGTAACAGCGTTTATACAACGACACAGAACTCCGGTTACTTTGATGGTATCGGTACCTCTGTCGATGAAGACGGCGGTAAGATTTCACAGGGCGTATTGGAAATGTCGAACGTTGACCTTTCAGCAGAGTTTACAGAGATGATTACAACACAGAGAGGTTTCCAGGCAAATTCCAGAATTATCACAACCTCGGATTCTATGTTGGAGGAGCTCGTGAATTTAAAGAGATAATTTAAATATTTTATAAGGGACATCCTGCTTTTAAAAAAGGCAGGGTGTTCTTTGTTTTATTTTTTTTGATATGTTTGTAGACATAAAATAGTAATTGTGCTATAATAAACTCACTTTGTAATTTCGAAAAATGTGTAATCCGTCAGGAAGTGAAAAGAAATGGTCGAAGTAACAAGGCTGAAAGGCTCAAAAATTATAATAAACGCGGAATTGATTGAGACAATCGAGGAAACGCCGGATACAGTCATCACTTTGACAAGCGGCAAGAAATTTGTTGTTGCTGAGAATGCGGCACAGGTGACGGAACTCGTTGTTAATTATAAGAGAAAAATTCATGCCGGTTTTAGAGCATGAAAAGTACGTATAGGGGATAAGGAACATGGATTTTGCATCAATAATAGGATTAGTTGCAGCATTTGGACTTATGATTTTCGGAATGGTTAATGGCCACGGTTTTAGTGTTATAACCGAAAACTTTGTCGATCCGGCATCTTTTTATATCGTATTCGGAGGAACCTTCGGAACATTGTTAGCGGGTAGTCCGTTAAAAGATTTCCTGAACGGGTTCAAATCAATCAGATTGATTTTTAAAACTCCAAAGATGGACGAGACGGCAACCATTAAGACGATTATTGAGCTTTCGAATCTCGCAAGACGAGAGGGTTTGCTTGCACTTGAGGAGTCGGCGAACGCGTTAGATGATGATTTTATGAAAAAAGGAATTATGCTGATTGTCGATGGTACGGATCCGGAGCTGGTTCGAAGTATTTTGGAGGCAGAGCTCGTAAATGTAGATGCCAGACATCAGGATAATATCGGGTTCTGGAAGGCGGCAGGTGCTGCCGGTCCTGCATGGGGTATGATCGGAACACTGATCGGACTTATTAACATGCTGAAGAACCTGTCCGATTCGGCTTCCATCGGACCGAATATGTCTGTTGCTCTTGTAACGACCTTGTATGGATCTATGATTGCAAACTGGTTATGTACACCGGTGGCTTCAAAGCTTACAAAGCAGAATGTAATGGAAATCAAGATGAAGGAAGTTATGATAGAAGGTATTCTTTCGATTCAGGCAGGTGAAAACCCGCGTGTCATTGAAGAAAAACTCAAATCCTTCCTTGCACCGAAGGAACGCAGTCAGTTTAGCGAAGAGGGTGGTGAGCGCTAATGGCGAAATTAAAACAACAGCCGCCTGACGAAGGTTCACCGGCGTGGATGGCGACATTCAGTGATTTGATGAATTTGCTGCTTTGCTTTTTCGTATTGCTGTTTGCAAGTTCCACAATGGATGAGGGAAAGATACAGGAAATTGCGGCTTCATTTGATAACCTGTCCTTTAGTGTAATTGATGAAGGCAGCGTGTCGCTTCTTACCGGAGAGATGTTATCGGGAGGCATGACACAGCTTGCTGATACAGATAGTGTTCTCACAGATCCCGGGAAAAATATTGAAGGCAATACCGGTGAGGAGGCAAGCAGTGCATCCCCGACAGACGCCGAACATTTATCGGATAACGACTTGCAGGCAGAATTAGAAAAGCGTGGAGAAGAACAGTCCGAGGAGATGTATGAAGAGGTCGTTTCGATGGCGGAAAATTATGCCATTGATGATCAGATGAAAATTGATTATAATCATCAATATGTGGAACTTGATTTGAATGGCTCGATTCTGTTTGATTCCGGGGAAGCACAAATTAAAGAAGAATCAAAGCTTCTTTTACAGAAAATTGCACGGATACTGGAACCGTACAAATACAATGTGATTGAAATTGAAGGACATACAGATGATGTCCCGATTTCAACCTCGAGATATGAGGATAATCTGTCCTTGTCGGCAGAGCGTGCGAGAAGCGTGTATAAGTATATTATATCGCAGGAGCATTTTATAGAAAGCAATATGAAGATTGCAGGGTATGGGGACACACGTCCGGTTGCTTCCAATGAGACAGAGGAAGGAAGAGCGAAAAATCGAAGAGTTATAATAAAGATATACAATAAGCAAAATTCGAATTAAGTGAGGGACTTTGAACATGAAAAAAAATCTTATAACAGTTGTCATACTTGCAATCAGTATTATAAATTTAGTGTTTAATATTTTACTTGTGTTTGTGTTTATGCCTTCGGCATCAAAGACAAATAAGCTGATTACCGATATTGCGGCTGTTCTGGATATTGAGATTGCATCGCAGAAGGATGATACAGCGTTCGATGTCAGTAATTTGGCACATTATGAGCTTGAACAGGGAAATCCGATTAACCTGAAGAATGATGGAACAGGTGATTTGCATGTTGTACAGTATGGTCTTACAATCAATATGGATAAGACAGCAAGCGATTATACAAAGGTTTCCGCGGATGTTGAGGCTTCAACTGCCATGATTTACGATATGGCTCGTAACATTATCGGAAGCTATACATATAGTGAAGTCATTGATGGGGAAGTGACAACAAACAAAATTAAAGATGAGCTGTTGAAGGAGTTAAGAGAAACCTTTAACACGGAATGTATTTATTCAGTTAGTTTTTACAATTGGGTTGCTCAGTAGATTATTGCCACAGGAGGTGAGAAAACGTGGCTGACGTACTCTCACAAAACGAAATAGATGCCCTCTTGAAGCAATTATCAACGGGAGAACTTGATGCGGACGATTTTGCGGAGACGAAAAGCGTCAAGGTCAAGGAATATGATTTTTCAAGACCAGCTAAGTTTTCAAAAGAGCATCTTCGAACACTTGAAATTATATTTGAACATTACGGACGTTTGCTAAGCAGTAATCTTCCTGCATATCTAAGAAAAAATGTACAGGTTGAGGTTATGAATTCGGAAGCGGTTACATATTCGGAATTCTCAAACGCACTTTCCAATCCTGTTTTACTTGGGGTTGTGAACATGGCACCGCTTTCCGGTAATATTATTATAGAGATTGCAACCAATCTCGGATACACGATTATTGATCGTCTTTTGGGAGGTGTCGGAGAACCACTCGAGCGCAAACGGGAATTCTCGGAGATTGAGCTGTCTATTTTGGAAAAGATTTTTTCCATTATCATAGATTTGCTTCGGGAACCGTGGATGAATGTAGTTGAGATTACTCCATATTTGGAACGTATCGAGACAAATTCGCAGTTTGCGCAGATTATATCACCGACAGAAATGATTGCGATTGTTACGGTCAGCATCAACGTAGGCGGTGTAGAAGGATTGATGAATGTATGTCTTCCGTATTTGACTTTGGAAGACGTTATGGATAAACTGAATACAAAATATTGGTTCTCAACGATGCAGGATCGGGATGAAACAAGTTATTCAGATGTGATTGAAACAGCAATCAACCGGGCATTGATTCCGGTATCTGCCGAGCTTGGAAAAAGCTCACTCACGGTTATGGATTTTATCAATCTGCAGCCGGGTGATGTTATCAAGCTGAATCAAAAAGTAGAAAATGAGCTTGATATTTATGTAGGAAATATAGTAAAATTTAAAGCACTGCCTGGTTCATATAATCAGAATTATGCAGTGAAGATTTCAGAAATAATAAGAGAGGAGGAATAAAGAACATGGACGGAATGTTATCTCAGGAAGAGATTAACGCACTACTAGGAAATATGGATGCAGGTTCTTCCTCTACCGATACAGCCGATGCAGAACAGCTCACACCGGAAGAAAAAGATGCAGTTGGTGAAATATCCAATATTTGTATGGGAACGGCTGCCACAACACTTTATTCCCTTGTGAATCAAAAGGTTTTGATCACAACACCGGTGGTAGATATCACATGTTGGGATAAACTGACAAACGAATATGCGAAACCGTGTGTCTTTATTAACATTCTATATCGGGAAGGAATCGATGGAAACAATGTTCTGATATTAAAAGAGGAAGATGTAAAGATCATCACAGATTTGATGATGGGAGGGGACGGATTAAATCCGGCACCGGAGCTTACGGAATTGCATATATCAGCAATCTCGGAAGCAATGAACCAGATGATGGGAAGTTCGGCAACCTCGTTATCTTCAATGTTAAATCGTAAGATTGATATCAGTCCTCCTGAGGTAGAGCTGGTCGATATGGCAGACAACATTGATGCCGTGAAGGAAAATGATTTCCTTAGTAAAGATTTTGTTCGTGTAACCTTTCGAATGACGATTGGGGAATTGGTAGACAGCACGATTATGCAGCTTTACCCGATTGAATTTGCAAAGGATTTATATAAAATATTTAGTGGTAGTTCGGATGAGAAAGAACCGGAACAACCTGCTCCACAACCGCAGCCTGTTCCACAGCCGATACCACAACCACAGCCGGTTCCGCAGCCGATGGCGAACCCACAGATGATGGGACAGCCGATGATGGGGCAGCCAATGATGGGACAGCCGATGGCGGCACAACCGATGATGCAACAGGATGTCAATGTACAGAATGTACAGTTCCAAGCATTCAATCCGGTTATGAACCCTGCGTTGCAACAGGAAAATATCGATTTGATTATGGATGTGCCTTTGGAGGTATCCGTTGTACTCGGAAGGACACGAAAATCCATCAAAGAGATATTGGAGTTCGCACCGGGAACAATCATTGAACTTGATAAACTTGCAGGGGAACCAATTGATGTAATGGTAAATCAGAAATTGGTTGCAAAGGGTGAAGTTGTAGTGATTGAAGAAAGCTTTGGTATCAGAATCACTGAGATTATAAAAGAAAAAATATAAAAAATAAGGAGTATGATTATGGCGAAAAGTATACTTATTTGTGATGATGCAGCATTTATGAGAATGATGATTAAGGACATTTTGGTAAAGAACGGTTATAATATAGCTGGAGAAGCTGAAAATGGTCTGAAGGCAGTTGAAAAATATGAGGAGACAAAACCAGATCTTGTACTCATGGATATTACAATGCCGGAGATGGATGGTATTCAGGCTTTAAAGAAGATTAAGGCATCCAATCCGAATGCAAGCGTTGTTATGTGTTCTGCCATGGGACAGCAGGCAATGGTTATTGAGTCTATTCAGTCAGGTGCCCGTGATTTCATCGTAAAACCGTTCCAGCCTGACCGAGTATTGGAAGCTGTAAAGAAGGCAGTTGAGTAATATGGTTTTTGGAACCGTTCTGATATCCGGCTATTCTGCCGGATGGAATATTATAAAACTGATCGTCATTACGATTCTTGTTTTAATTCTTGCATTTTATGCGACGAAGCTGATAGCAAAGTACCAAAATAACACGTGGGCTGCAAAGTCCAATATCAGTTTTTTGGAGTCCTATCGTGTAGGCGGTAATAAGCTTGTTGCGATTGCAAAAATCGGAGAACGGTACTTTGCTTTGGGAATTGGCAAGGATGAAATCCATGTGATCAGTGAATTAAAACCAGAAGAATTGAAGCTTCCGGATTCTAAACCGGAGGAAGCCTTGGATATGAAGGCGGAAAAGAAGAGCTTTAAAGAGATTCTGGCAAATATGAAGAACAATCATGCAAATGACGACAGCGAAAAGTAGGTAACGAAATGAAAAGCAGAAAAATACGCAAAATGATAATTTTGTTCCTAATTCCGCTTGTGTTTGTTGTTATTTTTTCGGGTGCTTCGGATGTCCATGCGACAGGCGTTACACCGGATACTGATGTGGAAGAAGGACAGGGCGACAGTATTACCGCTGATGATGATGACGGCGTGTCGGTCGGACTGACATTTAATTCGGATTCAGAGGAAACATCTCTTGCCGGTACACTTCAGGTTTTATTGATAATAACGGTAATATCACTAGCTCCATCAATTCTGGTTATGGTGACCTCGTTTACGAGAATTATTGTCGTGCTGCATTTTGTCCGAACGGCAATCGGCACGCAGAGTTCTCCACCAAATAACGTATTGATAGGGCTCTCGTTATTTTTAACCCTTTTTATTATGAGTCCGGTTATTGCCCAGATTAAAACAGAGGCATATGACCCATTGGTGGCAGAAGAGATAACACAGCAAGAGGCATTAGAACGTGGAATCGTGCCGCTTCGTGAGTTTATGTTAAAACAGACGAGACAGGATGATTTGCGCATGTTTATGGATATTGCAAAAATTGACCCTGTAGAGAGTGTAGATGAATTGCCGACTACTGTTATTATACCGGCATTTATTATAAGTGAGCTGCGTGCGGCATTTATTATAGGATTTTTGATTTACATACCGTTTATTGTGATTGATATGGTTGTGGCGTCTGTTTTGATGTCGATGGGTATGATGATGCTCCCACCGACAACGATTTCCATGCCGTTTAAAATCTTACTGTTTATTCTGGCGGACGGCTGGAATTTGATTGTAGGCCAGGTTGTAAATTCCTTTAATTTTTAACAGAACCTTATGAGGTGATTGGATGAGTACAGGTGACGTTGTTTCCATTACGGTTGAAGCCGTATGGCTTATAATAAAATGTAGTGCGCCAATGTTGATTACATCTCTTGTGATTGGATTGATTATCAGTATTTTTCAAACGGTCACATCGATTCAGGAGCAGACGTTGACATTTGTGCCAAAGATGATATGTGTATTTCTTTCGCTGATTATATGTGGGGATTGGATACTGAACAATATCCTCACATTTATACAGGATATATATAGCCGGTTTGGCGAGTTTGTGGGGTAGGTAAGCATGAGTTTTACAATATCTACTTTAACATTAGAGGCATTTTTGCTTGTTTTAGTCCGTACCGGCTGCTTTATGGCGATTGCACCCATTTTCGGACATATTTCACTCAATGCAAGAATGCGGCTGGCAATAGCCTTTTTTGTGGCTTTAATTATGTTTCAGGTAACGGATGTTTCCTTGCCGGAATATTCGAATGTGCTTGGCTACAGCGTGCTTGTTCTGCAGGAAGCATTGGCAGGACTGCTGCTTGGATTTGTATCCGGGCTCGCATTAAAGTCGCTTGCAATCGCGGGAGAATTTATCGACCGTGAAATCGGATTTTCCATGGCAACCGTGTTTGATATGCAGCAGGGCATGGTGACGATTACAGGAGAGCTTTACGATAAGATTGTCTGCCTTGTGATTATGATAACAAATTTACATTACTATATATTGACAGCAGCAGCACAATCGTTTGAATTGATTCCGGTTGGGCAGATTGTATTAAATCCGGCAGTGATCTATTCGTCTATGATAGATTTTATGGTTCAGATGTTTGTGATTGGATTTCGAATTGCAATGCCTGTATTTTTGGGCGCAACGATGTTGAATGTCATTCTCGGTGTACTTGCAAAGAGTTCGCCGCAGATGAACATGTTTGCAATCGGAATGCAGCTCAAAGTCTTTGTCGGTTTGTCGCTATTATCAATCTGCATTATGTTCGTTCCGAATATTGCGAATTATGTGATGGAACGTATGCGGGAAATGATCAATGTGATATTAGGAGGTTTGTGATGTGTCTGCGGATGAATTAAGGGCATCCGGACTTTTACTCCGGTATGATTTGCAGTTATTTGCAAATGATGAAGGCGGAGAAAAGACAGAGGAACCAACTGCAAAGAAAATTGAGGATTCCCGTAAAGAAGGACAGGTAGCAAAGAGCAAGGAAATTACGTCTGCTTTTACGCTTTTGGTGTTTTTTTTATGCATGCGCATGTTTATGGGATTTATCGGGGAACGCCTTGTAGGGGCATTTCCGTATTTCTGGTCAAAAATTGACGAAATTTTGGCTGGCGAATTTGATGATGTCCGTGTATGGCAGATTTTATTGGACGCAATTCAATATATGGCTGTCATAATTCTGCCGTTTGCTTTGATTGCATTTGTGGTTGCTTTTCTTACGCAGAGAGTTCAGATAACGTGGAAGGTTACATCAAAGCCGATGCAGCCGAAGCTGAATAAGCTGAATCCAATCAGCGGGTTTAAGAGGATGTTTTCAAAACAGTCCTTGTTTGAACTCGTGTTGTCGATATTTAAGATTGTTGTGTTTACGGCGGTAGCCTATTCTGTCGTGAAAGACAATGTAGGGATATTTGTAACATCCTATGACCTGACAATACAGGATTGTCTCAGCATTTTATTTGACCTTGTCATGGACCTTGGCATTAAGATTTCAATGGTTTATATTGTGCTTGCTTTGGCGGATTGGATTTTTCAGCGCTGGAAGCATAAGCAGGATTTAAAGATGACAAAACAGGAAGTCAAGGATGAATATAAGAATCAAGAGGGAGACCCGAAGGTAAAATCCCAACAGCGCCAGCGCATGCAGCAGGCAGCGAGAAGGAGAATGATGCAGAGTGTTCCGGAGGCGGATGTTGTCATCACAAACCCGACACATTTTGCGGTTGCGTTAAAATATGACAATACCGTGAGTATGGCTCCGGTCGTCGTGGCGAAGGGCGCAGATTATCTGGCGTTTAAAATCCGGGATCTTGCAAAGGAACATGATGTTGAGATTGTGGAGGATAAGCCGCTTGCAAGAATGCTCTATGCAAATGTGGAAGTTGGCAGCGAGATACCGCCGGAGCTGTATCAGGCAGTCGCCGAGGTGCTTGCATATGTTTATAAACTGAAAGATAAGGTCAGCTAAAATCTGACTGGAATATACAAAAGGAAAGGGTGGTGAAATCGTGAAAAGAAATGATATATTTTTAGGCGTATATTTTCTTGCAGCAGTTATATTTCTTATCATACCGATTCCTGCCACCATGCTTGACTGGCTGATTTTGTTCAATATTTCTATGGCGCTTGTAATTGTGTTTAATTGTCTGTTTACAAGCGAGACCCTGAATATGTCGGGATTCCCGACACTGCTCCTTTTTACAACAATATTTCGAATTTCGTTGAACGTGTCTTCCACACGTTTGATTCTTTCAACCGGTGATCCCGGAAAAGTGGTACAGGTTTTCGGTTCATTTGTCGGCGGTGGAAATCTTGTAATTGGCGCTATCATATTTATTGTTTTGATTATCGTACAGATGATGATAATTAACAAAGGTTCGGAACGTGTATCCGAGGTAACGGCGCGTTTTACATTGGATGCGATGCCCGGTAAACAGATGGCAATCGATGCGGATTTGTCCTCCGGTGCCATTGACGATAAGGAAGCAATACGAAGAAGAGATAAGATTCAACAGGAATCCGCGTTCTTTGGAGCGATGGATGGTGCCTCCAAGTATGTAAAGGGAGACGCGACAGCCGGTTTGATTATTACGGTTATCAATATTATCGGTGGTCTGATTATGGGCGTGACATCGATGGGACTGACCTTTCAGGAGGCGCTCAGCAAATATACGATTTTGACAATCGGTGACGGACTTGTATCGCAGATTCCGTCCATGCTGATTTCTCTTTCAACTGGTATTCTTGTAACAAAGGCTTCGAAGGAAGAAAATATCGGTGATATATTGATCGGACAGCTTTTTAGTATTCCGAAGGTTCTTTTGTTTGTCGGTATTACGATGGTTGCACTTGGAGCCTTGACACCGCTTAACTTTTTCTTTTGTGCAACTTATGGCGTGTTGTTTATTATCATATCCTTCAGCTTGAAAGGAAAGGAGCAGGAGGAGGCAATCAAAGAGGAAGTTGAGGAGGAAGAGGTTCAGGCTGAGGAAGTCAGACGACATGAAAATGTTAATTCATTACTTCAGGTTGACCCTATTGAATTGGAGTTTGGTTATGGTATAATACCATTAGCGGATGTCAATCAGGGAGGAGATTTGCTTGACCGTGTCGTAATGATTCGACGGCAGATTGCGCTTGAGCTTGGAACGGTTGTTCCGATTATACGTCTGCGTGATAATATCCAGTTAAATCCAAATCAGTACATTATAAAGATTAAGGGTATTCAGGTCAGCGAGGGCGAGATTTTGTTTGACCATTATATGGCGATGAATCCCGGATATGTGGAGGATGAAATCGTCGGAATCCCGACGCTGGAGCCGGCATTCCATCTGGAAGCCATGTGGATTACGGAGTCGCAGCGTGAGCGTGCAGAATCACTCGGATATACGGTTGTTGATCCGCCTTCTATTATTGCAACACATCTGACTGAAGTTATCAAGCAGCACCTTGACGAATTGCTTACAAGACAGGATGTTCAGAATCTGATTGACAATATTAAAGAGAACAATAAGACGCTTGTGGATGAACTTGTTCCGAAGCTGTTGAGCGTTGGAGATATTCAGAAGGTATTGCAGAATCTGTTGAAGGAAGGTATATCGATTCGGGATCTTGTCACGATTTTCGAAACGCTGGCAGATTATGCGGCTGCAAGCCGGGATACTGATATTTTGACAGAATATGTGCGTCAGAGTTTAAAACGGGCGATATCGAATAAATACTTTGGAGACGGAGAGTCGGGAACTGTTGTGACACTTGATCCGAAGATTGAACAGATGATTATGAGCTCTGTAAAACAGACAGAGCAGGGAGCCTTTTTGTCGCTTGATCCGGCTGTGACAAAAAATATATTAAAGGAAACCGAAAATGAAATTCAAAAGCTTGAGAGCAAGGGAGATGCACCGGTTGTTGTGACATCGCCGATTGTCCGTATGTATTTTAAAAAGCTTACAAATGATTATTTGAAGGATTTGATTGTGATTTCATACAATGAGATTGATTCGGATGTAGAACTCAAATCCGTAGGAGTGATAACAATTCATGATAATTAAAAAGTTCAAAGCATTAACTGAAAAGGAAGCAATTTTACTTGCAAAAGAGAAACTTGGACCGGATGCAATTGTAATGAATGTAAAGACGATAAAGCCAAACGGACTGATGCGCCTGTTTAAAAAACCGCGGGTAGAGTTGACAGCGGCAATTGATGATAATATGAGTCAGGAAACCGCAGCAACCGAACGCTATAAGCCGGTGAAGGAAGCAGACAAGGAACAGAAGATTGATTTAAAAGCAGAGAAGGCTGTTGATAATAAGGAGCATGTGTTGTTTGGACAGGCATTTTCAAACAGCAAGGAGGAGTATAGCGAGGAAGCGCAAAATGCGATAGAGGAAAAAATTAACAGCATTGCCCGTCTGTTGGAACAACAGATGAGGGCAAATACAAAGAATGAGTCAGCTATAAAAGAGGCTGCGGATCAGGCAGTTGAATCCGGCGAGATGCCGAAAACATCTGAGAAAAGCGGAGGGCGGGTTGTAGATCTTGTTATCCGTCAGTTAATGAACAATGAAGTAAAAGAAGAACATGCAAAAGAGATTATCGAGGAGCTGACACTGAAAGACGATAAACAGCCGATTGATAATATTTTGTCGAATGTATATCAAAAGATTGTGTTAAAGCTCGGTGAAATAAAAACACTGACACCGGGGGAGAAAAAACCGAAGATTATATTTTTTGTCGGAAATACAGGTGTCGGAAAGACGACGACCATGGCAAAGCTTGCCTCTATGTGTACATTGGATATGAAGCTGAAATGTGCGATGTTTTCTGTCGATACATATCGTATTGCGGCGATTGAACAGCTGAAGACTTATGCGAATATTTTATCCGCACCGATGGAGGTTGTTTATACGCCGGAGGAGATGGTGGAAAGTGTCGAAAAATATAAAAATTACGATTTGATTTTGGTTGATACGGCAGGGCGTTCCCACAAGAGTGAGGAACAGAAGGAGGATTTAAGACTGATTTTGGATTCTGTTCAGGGATACGAACGGGAGATATTCCTCGTTGTGAGTGCAACTGTGAAGTATCCGGATTTGCTGTCGATTGCCAAAACGTATGCAGACTTATTTGAATATAATCTTATATTTACAAAATTAGATGAGACGAGCGGGCTTGGAAATATCCTGAATTTGAAGCTGGACACGGGGAAGCCGCTTTCATATGTTACTTGGGGGCAGAATGTGCCGGATGATATCGGTGTACTCGATCCTCAGGATGTCGCAAAGAAATTACTGGGAGGGGGCAAATAATGGATCAAGCGTCAAAACTCAGAGAACGTGTGCAGGTCAACCAGGAAGTTTCGAGTGCAAGGGTAATTGCTGTGACAAGCGGAAAGGGCGGAGTCGGGAAAACGACGTTGTCAGTAAACATTGCTTTGGAAATGGCAAAACGAGGCAAAAAGGTTGTTATCTTTGATGCAGATTTTGGTTTGGCAAATGTTGAAGTCATGCTTGGAATACGTCCGAGGTATAATCTGCTGGATTTGATTCACAACAATAAAACTATGCAGGAGATTATTACGAATGGGCCACAGGGTATTGGTTTTATATCCGGCGGATCCGGTGTGTCTGAGCTTGCAGCGTTGGATAACGCAAGCATAAAGCTGTTGGTATCTGAACTTGCAAAATTGGATCAGATGTATGATGTCGTTATTATCGATACCGGAGCGGGTATTACGGATTCGGTTATGGAATTTGTTATGATGAGCCCGGAGGTGCTGCTTGTTGTGACACCGGAACCCACATCTATCACGGATTCCTATTCATTACTGAAAGTACTGCGAAGAAAAAACAGTTTTAATCCGTTATATAAAACGATACATGTGGTAGCAAACCGTGTGGAGGATGAGGAAGAAGGTACGGAAATTTACAATAAGATTGATATCGTTTCCTCAAAATTTTTAAACACAAAGCTTCAGTTTTTAGGTTCTGTCCTACAGGATAAAAATGCTTCTATGGCTGTGATTGAACAGAAACCTCTTGTGCAGATATATCCGAATACGAACGCTGCAAAGGGAATTCATCAACTGGTTGCGAAGCTGATGGATGAATCGGTTGAAGAGTATAAGAAAAAAGAAGGAATTGCACGTGTATTTATTGATTTCTTCCGTTCAAAGAAACGTATAAAATAAGGATGAAATATAGATAGAGGAAAAAATATGGGAATAGCGATAGGAAACAAAATTGAATTAGTGCGGCTTGATCAGGTCATACGGAATGACCAGAATAAAAAGGTTTACGTGAGTAAAATCTATGATTTTCTTAAAGATGACAAGCTTCAGATTGCCATGCCGATTTTTGAGGGAAAAATTGTTCCTCTTGATATGGATGAGCGATATACTGCCTGCTTTTATACGGACCGGGGATTGTTGCAGTGTAATGTCGTTGTGGAATCCAGATACAGAAGCGGAAACCTGTTTTTCCTGGATGTGAAGCTTCTCGGAAAATTGGAGAAGGTGCAGCGCCGGCAGTTTTATCGGTATGATTGTATCATGGATGCAAAAATCCGTGTAGTGTCGGATAAAGAATATGAGACCGGAATTCCGGATGATATCTCAATTCCGGAGGATGAGCTTGCATGGCAGCCGGCACGTATCATTGATATCAGCGGCGGCGGTTTACGTTTAAACCAGAGGACGGATATTGAACGGAATGAAGTTGTGAAGGTAAAGTTTATGATTTCATTTATGGACGAGATATTGAGCTTTAATTTATTTGCCCGAATGTTGTCAAGTGAACGCGTGGATGGACGCGCAGATATGTATGAACAGAGACTGGAGTTCTTGAAAATAACACAGGATGAGCGTGATAAGATAGTCCGGTTTATTTTTGAGAGTGAAAGAATGAAGATTGCGAATGGAAAACGGGGATAAAATATGAAAAAAATCCTGCTAATAGATGACTCTGCACTCATGAGAAGAGTCATGTCTGATATAATAAATAATATAAATGAATATGAGGTTGCGTATACAGCTTCCGATGGGGAGGAAGGACTCGAATGTCTGTTGCATAATAAAGATATCGATGTCGTTATGACGGATATTGATATGCCGAAAATGGACGGACTGGAGCTGCTTCGTCAGGCAAAGAACCATGCAATAAAAACTCCGTTTATTGTGTTTAGTGCAAGAAAGGATGCGTATGCGGTTTTGACGGCGCTGAATCTCGGTGCCATAGAGTTCATAAAAAAACCGGAGCACATACTTGGAAAACAGGCACAGGCGAAATATGAGGAAAAGATTCTGAAAGCGCTCGTGCTGGCACTTGAGGCGGGAAAGAAATTACAGGCTCCTGCACAGACAGAGAAAACGGTTACGATACCGATGAAAAAGCCTTCCACAAGAAAAAAGGGAAACGGACAAAAAAAGCTTGTTGCGATTGTCTGTTCGACCGGTGGACCGCGGGCGCTGCATTCGGTTATTCCGAAGCTGCCGGAGAATCTTGCAGCTCCGATTGTGCTTGTACAGCATATGCCGAAAGGGTTTACCCAGACGCTTGCCATGCGTTTGAATGAACAAAGCCGGATTCGCGTGAAAGAGGCGGAGGAAGGCGATCTGCTTCAAAACGGCGTTGTGTATATCGCGAAGGGCGGCACGCATCTTGCAGTACGTGATACGATGGGAGGAAGCGAAATTTTCTTTGATGAAAGACCTGCGATTGGCGGATTAAAGCCATGTGGAAATGTAATGCTTTCCAGTCTCTGTAATGTAGCTTATGATGAGATTATCTGCGTTATATTAACCGGAATGGGTGCAGATGGAACAAAAGGAACGGCAGAGCTTTCCAAATGCAAGGATGTGTATGTGATTGCACAGGATGAAGAAACGTGTACGGTGTACGGCATGCCTCAGGCGATTTATAAAGCCGGATTATGCGACTGTGTGTGTGATTTGGAACACATAGCGGATGAAATAATTAAGAAAGTAGGGGTGCAATAATGGATTTAAGTCAATATCTGGAGATTTTTATTGATGAGACGAAGGAACATTTACAGACGCTCAATGATCAGGTGCTGATTTTAGAGTCAGAACCGGAAAATGTGGATACGGTTAACGAGATCTTCCGTGCAGCTCATTCCTTAAAGGGTATGGCGGGTACGATGGGCTTCAAGCGTATGCAGCGTCTTACACATGATATGGAGAATGTATTTTCCGAGATTCGAAACGGAAAGATGAATGTCAATGCAGATCTGGTTGACATTGTGTTTAAATGTTTAGATGCCATTGAAGGCTATCTCAGCAGTATTATAGAGACTGCGGATGAGGGAACCGAGGATAATGACGAATTAATCGAACAATTAAATGCCGTGCTTGAAAGCGGTACTTCCGGTTCAGGAGAAGTGCAGGCTGCTGCAACGAAGGAAGAGAAAAAGCAGGAAGAAAAATCAGAAGCGGAAGAAACAGGGGACCGAAGAAAATACTTGAATATTTCGATTGCCGATTATGAAAAGAATGCCATGACAGAGGCGAAGGAACAGGGAAAGCATGTATATGCTGCAACTGTTTACATACAGGAAAGCTGCCTTTTAAAGGCTGCACGTGCATTCCTTGTATTTAAGAGTCTGGAAAACAAGGGAGAAATCATAAAATCGGTTCCGAGTGCTCAGGACATCGAGGATGAACGGTTCGAATTTGATTTTTCCATGTTTATTATTTCCGACAAGTCTCTGGAGGAAGTAAAAAAAGCAATCGAAAATGTATCAGAGATTGAAGAAGCCGTGATTGAGGAATATGAGATTCCGGCGGAAGTGCAGGAAACAGAGGTTAAGCAGCAGGAGAAGAAGGAAGAGGCTGCCACAGCCGAGGCTGCCACAGCCGAGGCTGCGCCTGCTAAAAAAGAGGAGAAGAAGCCGGCTGCCGGAAAGACAGGCAAGCCAGTGGTGAATCGTTCGGTGCGTGTGGATATTGAGAAGCTGGATGATTTGATGAATCAGGTTTCCGAGCTTATTATTGCAAAGAACGGACTTGTTTCCGTAACGGGTACACTTGCAACACAGGAACAGTCTTTCAATGAGCAGATAGAATATTTGGAGCGGATTACGACGAATCTGCATGAGTCTGTTATGAAGGTTCGAATGGTTCCGATTGAGAGTGTTGTAAATCGTTTCCCACGTATGATTCGTGACTTGTCGAAGAAGCTTAACAAGGAAATGGAATTGATTATGACAGGTGAGGATACCGAGCTTGACCGTACGGTTATTGATGAAATCGGAGATCCTTTGATGCATATGCTTCGAAACGCAGCAGATCATGGACTGGAGCCGACGATTGACCGTCTGAAAATCGGGAAACCAAAGGTTGGTACGATTCATCTGGATGCTTATCAGGATGGTAACAATGTTACAATCGAGGTCAGTGATGACGGCGGCGGTATCGATGTGGAAAAGGTAAAGAAAAAGGCGTTAGAAAAGGGACAGATTACCGAGGAACAGGCAGAATATATGACAGACAAAGAAGCAATCGACCTTTTGTTTATGCCTGCATTCTCAACTGCCGAAAAGATATCCGATGTATCCGGAAGAGGTGTCGGACTTGATGTTGTAAAGAATAAGATTGAAGGTCTTGGCGGTGATGTCGAGGTTACGACGAAGCTCGGAGAGGGAACAACCTTTATTGTCAGACTTCCGCTCACGCTTGCAATTATACAGGCGTTGATGGTCGAGGTATCCGGCGAGAAATATGCATTGCCGCTTAATTCCATCGTAACATTGGAGGAGGTTCTGCCGGAGGATATCCGTTATGTACATACAAAGGAAGTCATCAATCTCCGCGGCGCTGTGATTCCGATTGTACGATTGAATGAAGTGCTCGATGTTGCACCTGTGGAAAAAGAGGATGATGCCGTAGATGATGAAGGCGAAATCGTTGTCATCGTTAAGAAAGGCGATAAGCAGGCAGGTCTTGTCATTGACAAGCTGCTTGGACAGCAGGAAATCGTTATCAAATCACTCGGAAAATATATTCATGTTCCAAAGATGATTAGTGGTGCTACCATCCTCGGAGATGGTGAAGTTGCTCTTATCATCGATTCAAATACATTGGTGTAACGGAGGTGTAGATGTATGGATACAAATGCAGTAGCAAGTGATGCAAAGCAGTATATTATTTTAAAATTTGATAGCGAGCAGTACGGAATTGACATTGCATATATTGACAATATTGTCAGATTACAGCCGATTACAAGAGTTCCGCATTCGCAGCCGTATTTTTTGGGAATCATTAACCTGCGTGGTGAGGTAGTTCCGGTTATGAGCATGCGGCGTAAGTTTGAGCTTCCGGAAAAAGAAAATACAGGGGCATCCCGTATTTTAATCTTAAAGCTTGACGGGGGCGGAAAAATCGGTATTTTAGTCGATGAAGTACGGGAAGTTGTTACATTGTCAGATGAGGAAATTGAGCAGATTTCAGCGGAAAGCATGGACGCACGAACCTATTTAACGGGTATCGGTAAATATAACAATAGCTTGATTTCGCTGATTAACATTAGTATGCTGATTTCGGATATTGACAATGAGTAAGGAGATGCCTATGAGTAATAATTCTGACCAATTATCGGCACAGGTAGAAAATGCATTGACCGAGCTTGGGAATATCGGAGCCGGAAATGCAGCGACTTCCTTGTCAGTTATATTATCATCGAATCTGACGATGACCCCGCCGACAGCCCGTCTATACGATTTCAATGAGTTGGAAAGTATTCTCGGAGGACCGGAGAATCTGGTTGTCGGAGTGATGAGTCAGCTGCACGGTGCACTGAATGCAATGATGCTTTTTGTGCTTGGATATAAAGACGCAAAGAATCTGGTGTGTTCTCTGCTTGGGAAGGAGGCAAAATGGAATGACGATATGGGCATGTCTGCAATCAGTGAGATTGCCAATATCATCATCGGTTCTTATGTAGCATCACTTGAGAATCTGACGAATTCTCCACTTCGATACGAACAGCCGCAGATGTGTTATGATATGGCTGGTTCCATTTTGAGTGTACCATGTATATTATTCGGACAGGTTAGTGATAAGGCGTTGTTGATTCATTCAGGTTTTAAATCAGGTGATCAGGAAATAAAGGGATATATTATGTTAGTATCAGAGATGCATTCTTTTGACAATTTATTGGAAATGCTCGGAATCGGAGGTGCAATTTGAGTGTAGTTATCCGCGTCGGGATAGCTGATATGAACACTTGTGCATCACCAGACAAAATTACAACCATCGGACTTGGTTCCTGTGTTGGAATTGTTTTATATGAGCAGACAAAAAGTGTTGCGGGGCTTGTTCATATCATGCTCCCTGACAGTACAAAAATAAGACAAAATCAAAATAAGTTAAAATTTGCAGATACAGGTATCGCTGCATTGATTGACGACCTTGAGAAAAAGGGACTTCGAAGAAGGCTTATGGTTGCCAAGATTGCGGGCGGTGCTAATATGTTTCAATTTGCCTCCGGCAATTCAGTCGGAAATATCGGAGAGAAAAATATTGAGGCCGTACATCGGGTATTGCAGCAATATCGGATTCAGATTGTCGCTGAGGACGTGGGGGCAAATTTCGGACGCACAATCGTTTTTGACCCGGCATCGAAGGAATTGATCGTTGCGAGGGTAGGAAAGCAGACGTATATTATATGATTTGGAGACGATTAGGTGGATACAAGAGAAAAATATAAAAATGCAAGGGCGTTTATCGTTTTATTAGCGGCATTGATTACATGGCTGCTCAATATGAAATATGAACGCAGTATGGTAAAATCACTTGTTATTTTATTGATTGTTATTATCGTATTTTACATCATAGCGACGATTGCATTAAAGCTCGTTGATAAAATTCGAAACATGGATACGGCAAAACAGGTGGATATCAGCGAGGAACCGGAAAAGAACGAGACAGAGAAAGTTATCGAAGAGGCACAGTAAGGGGTGTTGCTTTTAAATGGCAATCATTGATAAGAAGGAACGCCTGTGGATAGAATACAGTAACACGAGGTCAGATTCTGTCCGGCAGGAGCTTATAATTGAATATGTACCGCTTGTCAAACTTGTTGCCGGAAGACTGGCAATCTATCTCGGTTCAAATGTAGAATATGATGATTTGGTAAGCTATGGTATTTTTGGATTGATTGATGCAATTGATAAGTTTGATTACGGAAAGGGCATCAAATTTGAAACATATGCAAGTCTGCGTATTCGCGGCTCTGTCTTGGATCAGATACGTAAGATGGATTGGATTCCCCGATCTGTAAGGCAAAAGCAGAAGGCGATTTCCGAGGCAACTAAAAAATTGGAGGCGATGATCGGTCCGAATTATTCTGAGGAGGATATAGCAAAAGAGCTCGGTATTTCGGAAGAAGAATACGGAACATGGCTTTCACAAACTAATGTTTCGAATGTGGCTTCGCTCGATGATATTATGGAGCAGGGAAGTGATGTCCGAAACAGTGCGAGCGAAAATATAGACCCTGAAAATAATATTGTAAAAGAAGAATTAAAAGCGCAGCTCGTACAGGCATTAGAAGCGTTGACAGAAAAAGAAAAGAAAGTAGTTTTACTTTATTACTATGAGGAACTTACCCTGAAAGAGATCAGCCGGGTCATGGAGGTCTCTGAATCAAGAGTGTCACAGCTTCATTCAAAAGCGCTCTTAAAGATGAGAGGAACCTTAGGGGAGAATTTTGCGTTGTTATTAGGTTAAATAAGGAGACGGCCTATGAAATACAAAGATTCCTTTTTCAGAATTATAATTAAAGAGGATGGAACCTATCTTGGTTTGTTTCCGCCGAATGAAAATGGAAAAAATCTGGATATAAAGGAAGTTATGGATTATCTTGACCGTAACGGATGTCCGGATTATTCAGTTCCTGCATTAAGGAAGGCATTTGATCTGTTGGCAGACAGACCATTGCAGATAAAAATGAGCGATCAGAAGATGGAACCGATTAATGAGAGTGCAAATGTTTTAGTCAGTCAGGATTCCATGATTGCATATATTCGATTTTATCCGCCGTCTACAGGCGGAAAGCTGATGACCGAACGTGAAATCCGTGCGGAGCTTGAAGCTAAGAAGATTGTTTTTGGTATCTCGGATCATGTAATCGATATGTTAAAGACAGCAAGACCATATTGCGTCAATGTGCCGATTGCAAAGGGAACACGGCCGAAAAGAGCCAAAGATACAGTGATAGAATATTTTTTCGATACGAAACCGTTGTCAAAACCGCAGGTATTGGAAGACGGAAGTGTGGATTTCCATAAATTAAGTCTTTTTTCAACAGTGAAAAAGGGAGATGTTCTTGCAAAGCTTACACCGCATGATCCAGGCGAACCGGGTATGGATATCCTGGGGCAGAAGCTGATGCAGAACAATCCGAAGATCAAACAGCTGAAATACGGCAAAAATATTTTGATTTCTGAGGATGGCACAACTGCTACAAGTGAAGTGGACGGAAATGTTACGCTTGCAGACGGAACAATATTTGTTTCTGATACATATAATGTTGCAGCAGATGTAGATACATCCACAGGAGATATTGATTACGAAGGAAATGTCATGATTGCGGGTACAGTCCGGACAGGATTTACAGTTTGCGCAAAAGGTGATATCCAGGTGAATGGTGTTGTGGAAGGTGCGACATTGATTGCAGGCGGTAATATTGTAATCAAGCGAGGCGTTCAGGGCATGGGAAAAGGACAGCTTCAGTGCGGCGGCGATATTTGTGCACAGTTTTTGGAAAGTGTAAATGTCTCGGCTGGCGGTGATGTTCTCGCAGGCTCTATATTACACAGTCATATAAAATCAGGCGGCAGAGTCGTAATCAATGGCAGAAAGGGCTTTATTGTCGGCGGGGAGATTGTTTGTGAGTCTTATGTGGAGGCAAACAGTATCGGAAATCGTATGGAGACGCAGACATTGCTGAAGGTTGGCGTAAAGCCGGAATTATATGATAAGATGAAGGAGCTTGTGCCGCGTGTTACAGAGCTGAAAACATCTATAGAAGAGACGAGTTCTTATATAAATGTATATAAAGAAAAAATCAGGAATGGTATGAGGCTTTCTGCGGAAAATATCAAGCAGGTCAAAATTCTTGCCGAAGAACTTGAGAATATGCAGCAGGAATTTCAGGAGAAGCAGGAGGAACTTCAGGAGCTCCGCGCAGAGGTTTCGCTTGGCAGAAAAGGAAGCGTCAGGGTGATTGGCAATGCATATCAGGGTGTTATGATTAATATATCCAGCTTTTGCTATCCGGTAAAGGAAAAGCTAAGTCATAGCTGGTTTAAGATTGTAGAGGGAGAAATAAAACCGACATCCTTTTAAGCTTTATGTGAAATAGGAAGGGAGAATGCCTATGATTTCACCGATTATAGCAGCACAAACATCGACACCGATTGCATCGATACAGCAGCATACAGATGCACAAAGTGTTCTGCAGTCACAAAATGCTCTGCAGCAGACAAAGGAAGAGGAACGCGAAGTGCGGGAGACGGTTGTGCAAAAAGAAGAGGCGGCCTATTACGAACAGAGTCATGATGCGAAGGAAGAGGGCAGAAATAAATACCAGAATTTATATTCCGGCAAGAAGAAAAAAACATCCAAGGAAGAATCCGAAAAAGATACAAGCGTTAATCGCGTTAATATAGATATCAAAATTTAAGATGAGGTAGGAGAATATGTCAGCAACAGTCATTGTTTTAATTATTATAGGTTTAATATTTATCTTTGTCAGTTTTATGATTTCAGAGAAGCTTTCGGAAGATCAGGAGGATAAAGAAGGTGTTATTAAAATTCCGGAGGAGCTTTCCGAGGAACAGAAGGAAAAGATTGATAAACTGATTCGGGATTATATGGATAGTCAGACCGAAGACAGATTGACAGAGATTGAAACTCGTCTTTCAGAAATTGTAAATCAGAAAACATTGGCACTTGGAGATTATGCAGTTACTGTCAATGAGGAGATTGAGCGCAATCATAAGGAAGTTGTTTTCTTATATGATATGCTTTCTGAAAAGCAGAAGGAAATTATGACAAGCGTCAATATGGTTGACGAGTACAAAAAAGACATCGCCACGATGATACAGCATGGAACGGTTCAGACAGTTCTCAACCAAAATCAGCAGCAGGAAAAGGAAAATCGGGCTGAGGAAACGAAAGAAGCAGAGCCGGTATCGGAGGAGCAGGAGCTTGAGGAAGTAATCCGTGAAGTAGAAGAAACGCCAATTCCGGAGGAAACCGAAAAAGAACTTGAAAATGTCGACAACAAAGAGATGATTTTGGAAATGCACAGAGCGGGCTTGAGTATTCTTGAGATTGCAAAGCATCTTGGATTAGGTGTTGGCGAAGTTAAATTGGTTGTAGACTTATATCAGGGAGAGTCAAAGTAATGAAGAGAAAATATTTTTTAAGAGGATTAGGCGCCGGTATTTTGTTTGGGGCGATTATAATGCTTGCAGCATATATGACATCCGGAAGCTATCGTATGAGTGATGATGATATAATCAAGCGTGCAGAAAAGCTTGGCATGGTTATGAAGGAAACGGATGTGATTGCATCTGCCGGAGATATTACGACGGAAGCAATCACAGAAAAGACAACGGAAGCAACGACTGAAAAGACAACGGAGGCAACGACAGAGGCGACAACCGAATCGACAACTGAGGGAACGACAACAGAAGCAACGACAGAGGCGACAACTGAGGAAAAAACGACGGAAGCGACTACGGAAAAGGAAAAGCCGGATGGCACAAAGGCAACGATAACGGTAAGCAGCGGTATGAGTTCGGAAACGATTGCAGCGCTTTTGGAGGATGCAGGCCTGATTGACAGTGCATCAGAATTTAACAGCTATCTTGTCAGCAATGGTTATGACAGCAGATTGGAAGTTGGAAGCTTTGATTTAGAGGCAGACATGACCTATGAGGAAATCGCAAAAATATTAATAAAACAACCATAAAATACTATAAAATAAAAAAAGTGCTTGATAGCACTTTTTTTTTATGATATAATCTGCTTCGTGTGAAAAAACATGTGAGTGAATCAGCAGAAGGGTGCCAGATAACGCGATGGTTTCTGCTAGACAGCTTGACACACAGTTGTAAGAAGCTCACAGAAGAATATTTTAAAACCCAGGAGGTATATTATGAGCGTTATTTCAATGAAGCAGTTACTCGAGGCAGGTGTTCATTTCGGACATCAGACAAGAAGATGGAATCCTAAGATGGCTGAGTATATTTATACTGAGCGTAACGGAATCTATAT
>CAZLZH010000011.1:0-49693 GCA_964563955.1 uncultured Bacteroides sp.
AGCTAGAGGAAGATGCAGACTTGATAGAAAAAATCTGCAAAATCGCTAAGTCTTTCGCTCCCGATTATGACGAAAACAAAATTTTAGAGCAATTACAGGCAAGCAATGCTTAAACCTATCAAATGTGATTTAAACGATACCCTTTCTATATACAATTTTTAAATATTAACAAAACAAGGGAGCTATTGCTTCGTAGATTACTTTTCTACTTTGCATCAGCTCCCTGGTTTATCTTTCCAAATTTATTCCGTATAATCCACACTTTCATTTGACAGTACCGCGGCAAAAATCTTATAATATTGATATTAATTACATTGGAGGTCTAACATGGATATTTTGATTGTTGAAGATGACCAATCGCAATTAGACGGAATCGAAGCAATTTTGCTTGAATATTATACTACAATACATTGTTATAAGGCCGTCAGCTATTCTGACGCTGTTGCTATTCTGGATTCTCACACAATCCAGCTTTTTCTACTTGACATTGAACTTTCCAAAAACACGCAGTCAAAGGATGGTATTGCACTTGGTACCTATATACGACAGCAGCCACAGTATCAAAAAACACCGATTTTATTTTTGACAGCGCTGCCGAAGGAAGCACCTCGTGCAATCCATAACACGCATTGCTATGATTACCTTGTAAAACCATATAAAGAACATGAATTGTTGGAATCCATCGACAAATTGACGAAAGAACACCTCATTGAATTTGAGCCTTTAGAGCTTCGGGACGTAAATGGCATTTATTTTCGGATACGCCCGAAGGACATCTTATATTTAGAAACAAACGGACGAGGTCTGAATGTAATTACGGAAGATGATAAAATAATTTTACGCTATGTACATCTAAAGAATTTTGCTTCCCAGCTTCCACCATATTTCACGCAATGCCACAAAAGCTTTATTATAAACAATAACTATTTGAAATCCTACGCTCCATCGGATTTGACTGTATGCCTTACGAAAAACAATATCGTTCTACCGGTTGGCAGAAAATACAAAGACAATATACGAAGACTGCTTTCGATAAGCCAGTCCTAGCTTTCTGTTGTCCATAAATCAAACACCGCCTGATAATGAATATCGGTTATGAAACGATTCGTCTCTTCCTCCGTCAGCATGGCAAGGAACTGCTCCCGCTGTTCCTGTGTCATTCGATTTAAGGCATCAACTCTCTGCTTCCGCGTCATGAACCGCAATTTTTTATGCTCGTCTATTCCCGCAAATTTGAGAAACATTTTTTCGGCTTCCTCCGATATCTGAATCGGCGTCTCAACAGACATCTCTCTATATTCTTTAAAAATATCCGGCATCATTACAACCAACACCTCCAACATCTGCAAAATCAAAATCCAAACTATATAATTTCGATAAGTTTCAACCGAAATCGCTACGGCACAAACAATCAATAACCCCACGATTCCCTTTTTCTTCATCGTCATCTTCTGTTTTTTCGTATAATGTAATCTGTTCGGGGACGGAATCGGCGCAAGATAAATAATCAATACCGCAATCATCAAAACGATACACACGGACGCAATGGGAGAAATTCTAAAGCATCTGCCGCCAATAATTGCGGCTGTATATATCATAACGGAAGTAATGGAACATCCGATATTCGTTTTCATATGCAGTCCGCCGAGATATCTCCGAATCAGATTGACCGTCAAAAAGCAAAATATAAATTCCCTTATATATCCCGTAAACAAAAATAAGAGGCAAAGCAGCAAATCCTTCTGTACATCCCCTACGACTGACTCAATCGCATAACAGACCTTAGCCGCATGGACATCCTCTGCATCATATGGCGTTCCTAATAAATATTCAGTTAAATGCTCTCCTAGCTTATGATTAAACCCCATACTCGCTGTCTCCGTTCTGCTTTTGGCATGAAAGAGTGTCCGACAGTCTATAGCCGAACACTCTGTATTCATGTGAAATTAGTTTTCCATTTCGTGTGCTTCCAAATCCTTGCGCACGCACTCCGGAAGCTCAGGCTCGCCCCAAACATGCTTACAACCGGTCGCTGTCAGAATTAAATCTGTCAGGTCCTCTAACTGTCCGGCAACTGCTTTTTTGAAGTTTTTCATTCTGCCTATCCTCCTTTCTTCTTATGTCTTAAAACTCGACAAATTGTCAAATTTCATGTAAATAACTACCATGTTTTTCCATAGATTGCAAGCGTTTTTGGCAAACTCGTCCTAAACGACATCTGTGCCGTCATGAACGACCATTTTTCTTGGTTGACATCTGCAAAAATACGACTCTATAATATAAATAGACATAGCAAAAAGAGGGAGACCGGAACATGAGTGAACACATATTATCGATTATTACATACGCACTGGAAGCTATGGCGGAGCTTTCCCTGATTCGCTCCCTGCTCGGCAAAGGCTGGAAGGCATTGTGGAATCCGTATTTACTGTTTATCCCAATAAGCAGTATCCTAAATGAATTTCTCTATTATTTATTTCCAAATATCTTCGGCTGGCTCCTCGCATTTCCGGTCTGCATTGTAGCTTATAAATTCATTCTCCATATTCGAATAGTCGACTGTCTCTTTCCGTTTTTACTAAGCTTCACTATGTATGGAATATTTGAATCAATTTCTATACTACTAATCCCGAAGTCGGCTTACTCATTGAGCAACAGTCTATTGCAGCTCATTGGCACAGGAATCATGTTCCTCATTACCATTACCATATCCTGCTTCCCACTTGCAAAGCTCTATTTGCGTATTAAAAACAGCTTATTTACACTCAGGCTACTCATATCATACCTTTGCCTACTCTGCTTTACCTCTGTTGCAATATCAAAAATCAATACTATAGACTTTCTGTCGTTTTTACCGATTACTGTTTCCTTTATGCTTATCCTTCTCCTTGCGGATATCCTCGTCATGAAGCAACAGCAAACCATCACGACGCAGCAGCAAAATATCACCAACTACCAGACATATGCGCCTATGGCAAACGAGCTGATTGCCGATATTCTCGGAAAACAGCATGATTTTAACAACCAGATGAATGCCATCCGCATGCTTCCGTACACATACAAGGATTACGACACACTCTCTCAGGCAATCAGCCAATACTCCACGCAGCTTGAGGAAGAATTTAACGGCTCCGAGCTTTTAAAAATCAGCCTTCCGGTTGTTGCAGGCTTCATATTCAGCAAGCAGAAATACGCGGAACAAAATCGAAAAGGTTTGATTATTTCCATCAAAAATAAAACGCTCCACACGATTGTGCCGGAGTATGATTTGATTCGCATGTTTGGCATCCTGATTGACAACGCGCTTGAGGCAATCGGTACCGGAGAGGAAGTCTCCCTCGTGCTTGACAGTCGGGATAACCACATTCTTTTTTCAACAGAAAACGAAGGTCCGCATATAGGCGCAGAGCTCCGTGAAAAAATCTTTACACGCGGATACTCCACAAAAGTCTCCGCAGATAAGCATAGCTCCCGTGGATTCGGGCTAAACAACTTAAAGGCACTTGTAGACCGATACGACGGAAAGCTGTATTTGGAAAACATAACTGTCGATAATCGCAACCATATTCGCTTTTCTGTAGAGGTCTGAACTATTTACAGACAGCGCGCGCGATGGCACGCGCGATTGCCTGCTGATATTCCGCAGTCTGAAGCTTCGCACATTCCTCCGGACAGCTTAAAAATCCACATTCAACAATCACACCGGGACATGTGCTGTTCTTTAGGATATAATAGCTGTTCTCCGATTTGAATTCCCGAATCTTCGGCGGCGAAAGCTCTTCTATCAAATTAGCCTGCACATTCCCCGCCAATTCCTTTGACTGCTCAGAAGCTCCATGATAAAACACCTGCGGGCCACTCACGCTCGCATCGGTATAGCTGTTTTGATGAATACTGATCAAGTAATCCGCATCAGACTCGTTAATCAGGCTGACGCGGTTATGCATATCCGACACCTTCTTATTCGTTGCACCTTTCGTGGCGAGGCAGCCGTCCTCCTCCCGCGTCATGATAACAGTCACTCCTCTTGCCTGCAGCTGCGCTTTCAGGCAATAGGCAATCTGAAGGTTGATATCTTTTTCCTTCACACCGTCACGGCTTACCTTTCCCGGATCATTTCCCCCATGTCCCGCATCAATTACAACGACCAATCTATCTCCTGCCTTATTGCAGTATAAAAAACAGTTTAGGATTAAAAGGCACAAAAATAGTGCAAATCCAAGCAGTAATTTCCATTTTCGCTTCCGTAATTCCGGATCCCGCTCAAAAAATCCTGCTGAATCTGCACTATGTTTGATATTCGACAGCATATGTAATGTCCTCTACTATTTTACAACTATACATATGCTGATACTCTTACTTTTATTCCGCCTCTGTGTCTTCCGGTTCCGTGATTGCAATTCCAAGCTCCTCAAGTTGCTTTTCGTCCACAAAATTCGGTGCCTCACTCATCAGACAGGAAGCATCCTTTACCTTCGGGAAGGCGATGACATCACGGATAGAATCCTCCTTTGCCATCAGCATAACAAGACGGTCGAGTCCATACGCAAGCCCTGCGTGTGGTGGCACGCCATACTTAAATGCATTTAACAAAAATCCGAATTGGTCGTATGCACGTTCCATCGTAAAGCCTAATGCTGCGAACATCTTCTCCTGCACATCATCCTGATGAATACGGACGGAACCGCCACCGATTTCCGTACCATTTAATACGATATCATATGCCTTTGCACGTACCCTGCCCGGATCAGCTTCAATATACTGCAAATCCTCCTCCATCGGCATCGTAAACGGATGGTGCATAGCCTGATAACGTCCAAGTTCCTCGTTCCACTCAAGAAGCGGGAACTCCGTAATCCATACGAAGCGATATTCGTCCTTCTTTAAAAGTCCAAGCTGATTTGCAATCTCAAGACGAAGCGCACCGAGCACATCATACACAAGCTTGCTCTTATCGGCAGCAAAGAGAAGCAAATCGCCCGGTTTTCCCTGCATCCTCTCAATCAGGGCTGTCATCTCATCCTCTTTCATAAACTTGGCGAAGGATGACTTATAGCTTCCATCCTCCTGAATTGCGATATAAGCAAGACCCTTTGCCCCATATCCCTTCGCAAAATCAACGAGTGCGTCAATCTTCTTTCTAGGCATATTGCCCTGACCCTCTGCGTTGATTCCACGCACACTGCCGCCATTTTCAATCGCACCCTTAAATACGACAAATTCACAGTCCTTCACGACATCTGTCACATCGCAAAGCTCCATGCCAAAACGAAGGTCCGGCTTATCCGAGCCAAAACGCTCCATAGCCTCCTTGTATGTCATACGCTGAATCGGGAGCTGCACATCAACCCCGACAATCTCCTTGAACAGTCCCGCAAGCAGCCTCTCGTTTACATCAATCACATCATCGACATCCACAAACGAAAGCTCCATATCAATCTGTGTAAATTCCGGCTGTCTGTCCGCGCGCAAATCCTCATCACGATAGCATCTGGCAATCTGGAAATAGCGGTCATACCCGGAGCACATCAACAGCTGCTTATAAATCTGTGGGGACTGCGGGAGCGCATAAAACTCTCCCGGATGTACACGGCTCGGTACAAGGTAATCTCTTGCCCCCTCCGGTGTCGACTTGCAAAGTGTCGGTGTCTCGATCTCAATAAAGCCCTCCTCAGAAAGAAATGCTCTCGTCAAGGTCGTCACTCTGCTCCGCATCATAATGTTTTTCTGCAAATCCGGACGTCTCAGATCCAAATAGCGGTATTTCAACCTGAGTTCTTCCTTTGTCTTGCTGTTTTCCTCAATCGGGAACGGCGGCGTATCTGCCTCCGACAGGATCCGAATATCCGATGCAATGATCTCGATATCTCCGGTTGCAAGATTCTCATTGACCGCGCCGCCTCGCTTAGCAACCTCTCCCGTAATGGCAACTACAAACTCACTTCTGAGCTTCTCTGCCTTTGCAAAGCTCTCTGCACCGCATTTTGCCTCCTCGAAGATAATCTGCAAAATACCGCTTCGATCGCGCAAATCCACAAAGATGATGCCACCCTTGTTTCTGCTCTTCTGAACCCAGCCCATTACCGTGACCGTATTTCCGATCAGAGTGTTATTTACTTCCGTACATCTGTGACTTCTGTGAAGCCCCTGCATTGATTCTGCCATTTCTACCAGCCTCCTGTATTATCAATTCAAAACAAATCAGTCTTCCATACGGTCGATGAAGAACTCCTTGAACGCCGTATATCCCTCCGTCTGCATCTGCTCCTTTTGAAATTTTTTATTCTTCTTCATGATGACGACATTGACTGTCGCTCCGCTTTCTCTCTCCTGCTTCGCTTGCTCCAATATAGTGAGCAGCTTGTCCGCCGGCATATTTTTCTCAATCAGATATGCAAGCTTATCGCCTGTCCCCGGCACCTTGAAATCCCGCTCCAAAAGCAGCATCACAATTCGCTCAAAACCAATCGAAAAGCCGCATGCCGGTGTTGCCTGTCCGGTAAACTTGCCTATCATCTCGTCGTAGCGTCCACCGCCGCCGACCGAGCCGCCAAACTCATCCATTGAGATTTCAAAAATCGGACCGGTATAATACGACATTCCGCGTACAAGTGTCGGGTCAAATGCCATCTGAAACTCGGCTGACTTTGCATGCTCCACACTGTTTATAATCGTCTGAAGATTGTCGGATACCTCCGTGTCCAGCACATCCCCAAGCGTGTCCTTTAAATACTGCACACCTCGTACGTCTGCTGTCACGGTCTCAAAAAGTCCAAGATATTTGCTGACAGCCTCCTCTGCATAGCCTTCCTTCAGCAATTCCTCCTTCACGCCATCCATGCCGATTTTATCCATCTTGTCAAGGATGATAAACACCGTATCATAATCCGCTTCCGAAAATCCGCTGTATCCTGCCATCGCCTTTAGAATGCGTCTGTCATTGATGCGAATCGTAAAATTCTTAAAGTCAAGCTTTCCAAGCAATGTCGTTGTAGCCAAAATCAGTTCAATCTCAGCCAATATCGTTGCTTCACCAAGAATATCAATATCACACTGCATAAACTGTCTGTACCGTCCGCGCTGTGGTCTGTCGGCTCTCCACACATTTCCCATCTGGAGCGCCTTGAACGGACTCGGCAGCTCATTTGCATTGTTCGAGTAATATCTGCAAAGCGGCACAGTCAGGTCATAACGAAGCCCTCCGTCTACCAAATCAAGCTCATCCTTCGCCTCCTCGAGCTTCAGCTTCTCACCGCGCTTTAGAATCTTAAAAATGAGCTTTTCATTTTCGCCGCCCTGCTTACTGTTCAGGTTCTCGATATGCTCCACGCAAGGAGTCTCCATAGAGTTAAAACCAAATGTCTTATATGTCTCCTTAATAAGAGAAATACAATAGTCGCGAATCGCCATTTCTCTCGGTAATATATCCTTCATGCCCGTAACAGGCTTTTTCTTCATCGCCATCTTTACAAGTTCCTTTCTGTCTGTTTAATTCATTCTAAATTAAAAATAAAACTTTGCAGCATTTCATACTCTCCCATATTTCTTCCTCCTTAGATATATGTTTTTTTCAGGCAATTGCCTATATAGTTTATCGTATCTTCTTTACATGTGCATCCATAAGGAACATGGTATTCCCCAGCATGTTCTCCACGTCCTTCTGCGTCGCACCCGACAAATCCGAATCCATAATAAAATATCCGATTGCCGAAACAGTACCGTCATCCCCTCTTACAAAGCTTATCATAACAGGGTAGCCATGTTCAAATGTATAAAGATAAATCGTACCGTTTTCCAATTCCGTATTTACAAAGGTCTTGGTCGCCGTAAAGATCGAAGATGCCGCCAACGCTGAAGTTCCGATATATCTTGCGTTAATTTGCAGCGCAATAGAGCTTAGCATTTTTTGTTCCAAGTAAGCGTACAAGTCAGCAGACAAATCGTCTTTTCCGGCTCCGTCTAAACCAACCTGCATAATATTCTCATATGTATCATCCGGTATGCGAATCTCGTAAACAGCGGATGCCTTCGTATAATCTCCGGCGGCAATCTTTTCAACCTCGGACTGAAGGGAAACACCCGGATTCATAGCAGCCTGATAATCCTCACTTCTTACCATCTCATTCATCAGCGAAACGATCTCGTCTCCCTTTGTAAGCAAATCTGATGACTGCGCCATTCCACTGCCCTTTTCACCAGCCTTACAGCCTGTAAAAAGACATACAAGCAACAACAGCATACAAACATAAATTAGTTTTTTCATATAACTTTTCTCCCGACTTAAAGCAAGCGTATGCATAATTAGACAATATTCCTCATCTTATCCCATTAAACATGTCTGTCGACACGTTATATTTCATCCTTCCTTGCAAGCATTTCATCAAACCGGTTAATATAGTCGTCAACCGATTTGCAGTTTTCCACACGTTCCACGCGATTCTCCGCGTGATAGGTTAATTTTGTAGCTGCGCCTGCTCCTACTGCGATAATATCCGTCATTTCCTCCATGATTAAAATATTGTACAGACATTCGCAGCCTTTTTTTGAATATCCCACATTTTCAAGATTTCCGCCGATATTTTTTTGACGGTACAAATAATACGGCTCCATATCAAGCTCCGCTGCTGCCCTTGCCGCAAGCGTATGCATAGAATCCATATCCTGATTTATGAGCGTTTGATATGTATCCATCTGCCGGCGCAGGTTTGAGGCACGCTTTATCGCAAGCGAATGCACCGTAAGGCTCTCTGGCTTCAATGCCTTCACCTGCTCCAGCGTATATTGCATGCTGTCCAGATTCTCTCCCGGAAGCCCGGCGATCAAATCCATATTGATATTGTCAAACCCCACACTTCTTGCGAGTGCAAACGCTTCCCTTGTCTGCGCCGCCGTGTGCGCACGCCCAATCGTCTTTAGGGTCTCATCATTCATCGTCTGCGGATTGATGCTGATTCGTGTAACTCCATGCTTTTTCATAACCGCAAGCTTTTCTTTCGTGATGCTGTCCGGTCTGCCCGCTTCTATCGTATATTCCATTAAGTCCGTGCTGTCTTCCCGCGCATGGCTTCCGAATCCGTAAATCCGGTCTATCGCATCCAGCAGCTCCTCCAAAAGCGCAGCACTGATGGAGGTTGGCGTACCGCCGCCTATATAGATGGCAATCAGTCTTTTCTCCTTATATGCATCCGCAATATAGGCAAGCTCCTGTTTTAATTTTTCGATATACGTCGCAGCCTTCGCTTCATAAGCCGCGATAGGATACGATGTAAAGGAGCAGTAAAGACAGCGGCTTGGGCAAAACGGAATCCCGACATACAGGCAGTAAGCATGGTCAAAATCAATGCCCTGAACAAGTGACAGTTCCTTCTTTGCCACCTGCGTTGCAAGCGTCGCCTTGTCTGCACTCGTAGCATAAGCATCCTGATAATAGGCAACGGTACTGTCAAAATCCATCCCCGAGACAAGCCTCTGCATGGCAATCTTGGTCGGTCTCACGCCCGTCAGATCTCCCCACGGAAGCGTTCGTCCCGTGTATGCACACAAGAGCGCATAGGCTTTTCGCTTTATACGATTGCGAAAAACCGCTTTATCAAGGTAGTCTCCGTCAATCCTTTCACATCCGACAGCTTCCGTCTCACAAACCGTTTCATCCCATACGAATGTCTCCGATATCGGTCGATGCAATGACAGAACCGTCTCTTTTTCTGCGTATTCCGCACGAAAAACGAGCTGTATCGGCTGTCCATCCTCTTTTTCCACAATCTTTATCCCCGGATAAAACGCCATAATCATAGCTCGGATATCATTATTATACAATTGGTTATTTTGTTGCAGCAGAATCATATCAGAAAAACGGATTTCCCGTCTTTTCCTTTCCAATCGTTGTACGTTCATCATGTCCCGGATATGCTACGACGTCCTCCGGCAAAGTAAACAGCTTCGTCCGGATATTTTCCTCAAGCGCTTTCGCATCCCCTGTCGGAAAATCGGAACGTCCAACACTGTAATGAAACAGCGTATCTCCGGTAAACACAATCTTATCCTCTGCAAAGTAATAGCAGATACCGCCCTTCGTATGTCCCGGCACATGAATGCATTTGCATGCTTTTCCAAGTATCTCGATGGTATCCCCGTCATTGACATAAATATCCGCCTCCGCAGTCATCGGAAGCCCAAACATTTCCGACAAATTGAGTTCGGTGCTTTTCAGCACCTCTTCCTCCTGCGCACCGGCATACACCTTGATATCCGGATACTCCTTCCGTATCTGCGCAAGCGCACCGATATGATCAAAATGTCCGTGCGTAAGTAAGACCGCAACCGGATGAAATTTTTGCTGCTTCCACATAGATATCAGATAATCCGCGCGGTCCGCCGGATCAACGATAACCGCATCCCTTGTCGTCGTATCGGCAACCGTGTAGCAGTTGGTTGCACACGAGCCGAGCACGTTTGTAATTGTAATCAAATCTGCCATATTTTCCTCCTATATGCGCCATCCTATGGGCGCCTCGTCAACCAGTCGTTCGTTCAATGTCGATGATTCCCTCGACGCTTCGAATCTTTGCAATCATTTTATTTAGCTGTTCCTTAGAACGAATCTCAAACTTTACCGAAACGGTTGCTTTTCCCTGTTTATTGACCCGCACATTCATACCGGTCAGATTGATATTCTCCTCATTGAATATCTTAGACAGGGAATATACAAGTCCCTGACTGTCATTTGCATATATATTGATTTCTGTCGCATACAAATTACTGTTTTGCACAAAGCTGTCCGACCACTCCGCCTCAATCAGACGTTTCCGGTCAAACTCATCCATGCACAGCACATTGACGCAATCCGTTCTGTGAATGGAAACGCCTCTTCCGCGCGTGATATAACCAACGATCTCATCCCCCGGAACCGGTGCACAACAACGGGAAAAACGAACTGCCACATCGTCCATGCCCTTGACCACGATTCCACCCTTTGCATGACGATGGCTGATGCCACGTCCGGGCGTGTTGATCTTTTCGACGATCTGAGCCTCGCTGATTTTCTTTTCCTCTTCCTTACGGAACTCCTCCTGCAGACGGTTGACAACCTGTCCCTCTTTGAGGCCGCCATGTCCAACCGAAGCAAGCACTGCATCCCATGTAAGGAAATTATATTTTTTCATGACCTTATCCATAAATTCCGGCTTTAGCAAATTGGAAAGCGTTATGGACTTCGACTTACAATAAGCCGCGATTGCGTCCTTGCCGCGCTGGATATTGTCATCTTTATTTTCCTGTCGGAACCACTGATTAATCTTTGTCTTTGCCTGCGAGCTTTTCACGACTGAAAGCCAATCCATACTCGGTCCTTTGGAATTTTGCGACGTGATGATTTCGACACGGTCACCATTGTGCAGTTCCGTCTCAATCGGCACCTGCCGTCCGTTGACTCTGGCACCCGTCAGCTTATTTCCGACTGCCGTATGAATGCTGTATGCAAAATCAATCGGCGTGGAGCCTGCCGGAAGATTTTTCACATCGCCTGCGGGTGTAAATACATACACCTGATCGGAAAACAAATCCAAATCTGTCTTGACAACACTCATAAACTCCTTGTTGTCTGTCGTGTCGGTCTGCCACTCGAGAATCTGTCTGAGCCAGCTCAGCTTCTGCTCTTCGTTTTCCTTGCCGCCGCCCTCTTTGTATTTCCAGTGGGCAGCGATACCATATTCCGCCGTCCTGTGCATCTCATATGTCCGGATCTGAATCTCAAACGGCCGTCCTTCCGGACCAATCAATGTTGTGTGCAGAGACTGATACATATTCTGCTTCGGCATCGCAATATAATCCTTAAACCGTCCCGGAATCGGCTTATATTTCTCGTGAATAATTCCCAAAGCCGCATAGCAGTCCCGAACCGTTTCCACTTTGATACGAATCGCATGAATATCATAAATCTGGTCAAGCGTCTTATGCTGCGTAATCATCTTTTTATAGATCGAGAACAAATGCTTTACACGTCCGTCGACCTCCGACTCAATGCCTGCCTCTTTCATATAACCGCGCACCTGCTCTACCATCTGAACGATAAAATCCTCGCTGTCCGTAAGTCTCGTCATAATCTCTTCCCGCAGATTATGATACACCTCCGGATATAGATACTGCATAGACAGATCATCGAGCTCAATTTTAATCTTGGATATGCCGAGCCTGTGTGCTAACGGTGCATAGATGTCCATCGTCTCACGTGATTTTTCAATCTGCTTGGCAGGCGTCTGATACTGCATCGTCCGAAGATTGTGCAGACGGTCCGCAAGCTTTATCAAAATAACACGGATATCCTTCGCCATCGCCAGAAACATCTTACGAAGATTCTCTGCCTGTATCTCAATCTTATCCTGCGATAAATCGAGCTGTGTCAGCTTTGTAACGCCATCCACAAGCAACGCAATCTCATCCGAAAATTCTTCCGCAATCTGCTCACTGGTCATCACCGTATCCTCGACAACATCATGCAGGATACCGGCGATAATCGTCTCCTTGTCCAGCTCCAGCTCAGCAAGAATGATGGCAACACAGAGCGGATGGATAATATAAGGCTCTCCGGATTTTCGTTTTTGTCCTTCATGTGCCTTATCCGCAATCCGGTATGCCTTCTCAATCTGTGACAAATCCGTTGTCGGACGATATCTCCGAATCGTCTCAATCAATTTTTTATATAGCTCTTCCGGCGGAGTAAAATCATCCGGTTTACTAATATCTTTTTTCAGAGACCCGATTGGGATCTTATAGGTTTCAGCCATAGGATACCACTTCTTTCTACGCTATATGTCTTACTCTCCTTCAAACTGTACAACAGATGCCACATCATAACCCTTTAAATGTTCTCTTCCCTTAAGGTCTGTCAGCTCAATGAGGAATACCATCTTTACAACTTCCCCTCCGAGCTGCTCTACCAGCTTTGCTGCAGCGAAAATCGTACCGCCTGTCGCAATCAAATCATCAACTAAAACGACCTTGTCCCCCGGTTTAATCGCATCTTTATGTATCTCAATCGTTGCAGAACCGTACTCAAGATCATAGCTCATCTCCACGGTCTCCCGCGGAAGCTTTCCCTTTTTGCGAACAGGAATAAAACCCTTTTTATTCATATATGCAAGCGGCGCTCCGAATATAAATCCGCGGGACTCTGCTCCGGCAATCAAATCGTAATCCACACCGTCCAGCAGTTTATTCATCTCATCAATCGCAAGTGTATACCCTTCCGCACTCTCAAGCACACTCGTCACATCCCGAAAAATAATTCCCTTACTCGGAAAATCCGGAATACTTTTAATATAATCCTCTACCTTCTTCATTTGTGCACCTCCTGCATTCCTTATCACACTCTTATCCCATGTCAGACTGCCGGAACGATACCGGCTGTATCTGCATTGTACATCTTCCCTTGTACTCGTTTTTTACAAGATGGAATAAAATATCAAGTTTTACATGATTTTGTAAACCATTAAGTATTCTATCACATTCTTCTGTTCCAAACCACTCTTTTATGTTATCCAAAAATTCTTTTCCCGAAAAAACCATGCCACTGATTTTCGAACCATTACCGGTAACAAATGTACAACGGGCATATTGCTGTTCTTTTCCGACCATATTTACATTTGCAACTCCCATATGCAGCAGGCCAAACAACGGTGTCGCATTCCCGGTTCCGTATGGTTCCAATTGTTTCAGTTCATCATACAATTCCGATGTTATCATAGAAACCGGTATGGAGGCATCGATGTATTTTTTCTCCGTCAGCACATCCTCCGTCAAAGTATTCGTATCATTTAACACCTGCCGAAGCGGTTCCAGATTTTCCGGAGCGACGGAAAACCCTGCAGCCATCGGATGACCGCCCATATGCACAAACAATTCCCGATGCTTTGAAAGCTCCTCGAACATATTATACCCTTCAATCGAACGTCCGGAGCCCTTTAAGCCTCTGTCGTTTTCCGCATCCGTCAAAACAAGGGTCGGCCGGTAAAATGCTTCTTTCACCTTACCTGCCACAAGACCTGCCACACTCTCATGAATTTCCGGCAGATACAATACGATAACCTTATCATCCCCCACCTGAATCGTTTTCAAACCATCCTGCGCCGGAACAATCCGTTTATTTTCCTGAACAAGGGCAATTCCCTCCCGGACACCGCGGTCCGTAATTACCTTTCGCTCCTCATTCAACACTGCCATAGCACCGGCCAGCTGTTCTGCTCGTGCCGGATCCTCCGCAAGCAAAAGCTCGACCCCCTCCTTCGCACTTTCCAACCGTCCGCTTGCATTCAGGCACGGACCGATTCGAAACGAGAGGTGATGCGCCATCAATTCCTGTCCATCTAATCCGAGTGCCCGCTTCAAAGCGCAAATTCCGACATTGTCAGAATTACTCAGTCTCCGCAATCCGTGTTTTACAATAATCCTGTTTTCATCTAAGAGCGGCATCACGTCGCATACCGTACCAAGCGCGACAAAATCCAGATACTGTTCTTCATCCTCCCACGGCAATTCCATACAGCGATACAGATGTCGGATGAATTTATAAGCAACACCTGCTCCGCATAATTTTTTAAAAGGATATGGGCAGTCCTCCTGTTGAATATCAATGACGGCATCCGCCTCAATGCGCCGGAACACCTTGTTTCCATCCTCATCTATACTGCACGGAACCTCATGGTGATCGGTAACGATAACGGTCATCCCAAGCTCCTTTGCGAGCGCGACTGCCTCAAATGCGGCAATCCCGTTATCACATGTAATGATCGTACTGACATCGTCTTGATGCGCCGCCTGCACAAGACGCACATTCATACCATAGCCATCCCGTATCCGATCCGGTATATCATAGGATACATCCGCACCGGCACCTTGCAGTCCTTTATATAAAACACAGTTTGATGTGATACCATCCACATCATAGTCCGAGATAATCCGAATCTTCTCACCTGTCAGTATCTTCTCCTTCATAATCTGACAGCCCTTTTCCATGTCCTTCATCTGAGCCGGGTCGTATAGATACCGCAGATCATCACTCAGATAGCGCCTGATTTCCTCTTCACGTTCTATTCCTCGGTTTTTTATGATACGCGCCAGGATCTCACTGATTCCAAATTGCTCGGCAATTTCCGCGCAGTCCTGCCCGCGATTGCGCAAAAGCCATTCTTCCTTTTTATAGTTCATCACTAACCTCAACTATATACAAGAACGGGCCTGTCAAACAGGCCCGCCCCATCTCATTCATTATGCTTTCTTGGAAGCTTTCTTTCTCATAGTATACCAGAGCGGTCCGGTAATACATACAGACGAGTATGCACCACATATAATACCGACCATCAACGTAAATGTAAATTCCTTCAATGAGGCAACGCCCATAATAAACAATACAAATACCATGACGAAGGTTGTGAGCGATGTATAAATCGTTCTTGTAAATGTCTGTGCGATACTCTTATTTACAAGCACATCCAGCTCCTCCTTTTTATCTGCAACACGCAGATTTTCACGAATACGGTCGAAGATAATAATGGTTGCATTGATGGAATAACCGACGATCGTCAGCATACATGCGATAAATGTATTGCCGACAGATAAAAGTCCGATTGAATACACTGCAAATACAACCAACACATCATGTACAAGCGCAAGCACAGCGCTGACACCGAACTTCACATCGGAGAACCGGAATGCAATGTAGATAAGCATGAGCACGGAAGCAATCACAATCGCGATAACCGCATCCTTCTTCATCTCCCCACTGATGGTCGAGCTGATACTCTGATCACTGATATCTGAAACATCAAACTGTTGTTTAATCACATCATTGAGCTGTGCGCTCTGCTGCTCGGTAAGCTCCGTCGTTTTGAAGATTACCTGATTCGTACCCTCGACCGTCTGAATCTGAATGCTGCCCGCATCGATTCCGACCGTCTCTGCGATTACAGGAGCAACCTCCTGCTCTGCCCGTTCCAAAGTATATGTCTCATTAAATGTAACGGTTGTCGAAGTACCACCTGTAAACTCCAGACTGTAATTCATCGACTTACCGATACGTGACTGGTTCACGCCGAGGAATGCAAGTCCTGCCACAATTACAAGCAGGGAAATCACACCGAACACCTTAAAGTTCTTCACAAATCCGCGCACCTTCGGTTCCTTCGCCTTGCCATACCATTTCACGTTCTGTACACCGAGATTTACAAATGCATTCAGCAGCATCTTTGTAACAACGAGTGCCGTAAACATGGAAAGAATAATACCAATCATCAATGTGATTGCGAAGCCCTTGATACTTCCGGTTCCAAGCGCCATCAACACGATGGTTGCAATCAGCGTTGTAATATTACCATCCAAAATAGCGGAAAGTGCTTTTGAAAAGCCCGCCTGAACTGCTGCACGCACATTGCTTCCGGCAGCAAGCTCCTCACGAATACGTGTAAAGATAATAACGTTTGCATCAACTGCCATACCGATTGACAGGATGATACCTGCAATACCCGGCAGAGTCAGAGTAATATGCTTTAAGCTCAAAATCAAAAGCAGAATAACTACATATCCGGCAAGTGCTAAACATGCGATGAAGCCCGGTACATAATAAAGGACAATCATAATGACAAAGATGATTGCAAGACCGATTGCACCTGCCTTCAAGCTGGTTGATACGGCCTCCTGTCCAAGCTTTGCACCTACGATATTGTACTGAATCTGCTTAAGCTCCAAAGGCAGTGCACCGATCTTAATCGTGGAAGCAAGCTTCTCTGCCTCATCATAACTCGAAATCTTGTTGATAACAGCATTTCCGTCGGTAATTGCCGACTGCACCGTCGGTGCACTCTGAACTGCACCGTCATATATAATATAAATCGGCTTGCCGATATTCGCTGCCGTTGCATCGCCAAACTTCTTTGCACCTTCATCGGTAAACTGAAGCTGTACGACATAGTCCTTTACCGTTCCCGAATCATCCATACCGGCTTCGGCATTTTTAATATCAGAACCGGTTACAACTGCCTCATAAGCATCGTCGGTTCCGCTCGTCATATTCTGCTGCCAGATTGTATAATTTTCAGAATCGAGGAACAGCAGCTGTCCCGGCTGTCCAAGCTCATCCAGAATATCATGCGCATCGACCTTTGAGGTATCGACCGGAATTTCCACTGTGATACGGTCATCACCCTCCTGATACACTTCACCTTCCGAGCTGTACTCATCTACCCTTCGCTGAAGCTTGTCGATGGTCGCATTGATTTCATCCGTTGTTGGTTTTTCATTCTGAATCTCATATGTGACCGACAATCCGCCCTGCAAATCAAGTCCAAGCGGAATGTTTGTGATTTTACCAGACTTTGTGTTACTAACACCGGCAACTACCATATAAATACCGCCTGCAAGCAGGAGCAAAAAAATCAGCAGATTCAACAATGCTTTTGATTTTGCTTTTTTCATTTTTCTTTCTCCTTTATTCATTTACATTCTCCGGCATCGCTTCATCATCTGCCAGAGCCGCTTTCATCATAATTGCACACTCCACACGTTTGCGCTGCATTTCACAGCCGATATCGTATGCATCTAATATATTGCCATGAAACTGATACGAATTTGCTGCGCATCCGCCACTGCAATAAAATCTTGCAAAGCAATCCTTGCACTTATCCTTTGCATATACGTTACAAAGCTTAAATTCCTCCACGATATCCGTGTTCCGGATGCCGTGAAATACATCTCCCATTAAAAACTGTTCCTGTCCAACAAACTGATGACACGGATAAAGCTCTCCTGTCGGCGTCACAGCCAGATACTCGGTTCCGGAACCGCAGCCGGACAGTCTCTTATACACACATGGTCCCCCATTTAAGTCCAATTTATAATGGAAAAATGTCAACGGCTTTCCTTCCCGTTCACGCCGTACAAGATCAGCCGCCAGCTTATCATATTGTTCAAAGATTACCGGCAAATCTTCCTCCCGGATCGCAAAGTCGTTTTCATCGGCTGTCACAACCGGCTCAAGGGAAATCTCTTTAAACCCAAGCTCCGCCATCCAATCGAAATCCTTTGTGAAATCAAGATTGTTGCGTGTAAATGTTCCGCGCACATAATAGCTCTTATCCCCACGCCTTTCAACAAATCTCCGGAACTTCGGCACGATAATGTCGTAGCTCCCTTTCCCGTTTCTCGTTGAACGCATCCGGTCATTGATTTCCTTTCTGCCGTCTAAGCTCAACACAACGTTGGAAATCTCACGGTTACAAAACTCTATAACTTCATCATTTAACAGCATTCCGTTTGTCGTAAGTGTAAACCGGAAATTCTTATTTGCCGCCTTCTCCTTACTTCGCCCATATGCCACGATTTCCTTGACGACTTCAAAATTCATAAGTGGCTCGCCGCCGAAAAAATCCACCTCAAGATTGACACGATTCCCGGAATTCTCTATCAAAAAGTCAATCGCCTGTTTACCGACCTCCAGACTCATCAGCTCGCGTTTCTGCCCATGATACTCACCTTCCTCTGCAAAGCAGTATTGGCAGGCGAGATTACAGTCATGTGCAATATGCAGGCAAAGCGCCTTGACTACGGTCTTTCTCTTTTTAAAATCTATAATAACATCCTTGTACACATCCTCCGTAAAGAGCTGTCCGTTATCAACGAGCTCCTGAATATCCTCGTATGCATCATGGATGTCGTCCACACTGTAGGTATCTCCATACTTTGCAAGGATCGCCGCATTTATCTCGTCCAAGGTGTTTGTCTCATACATGGCAATCATGTCATATACAAGCTCATCCACTACATGCACAGAGCCGCTGCAAACATCAAGCACAATGTTGTACCCGTTATTCTTGTACTGGTGTACCACGTTCCTATCGCTCCTATTCCTATTCCATTAAGGAAAGGGGACATCTAGGACATCCCCTTTTCTTATGCGAAGTGTTTCTATCAAAATATCTTCACTTCAAGTCATCTGTAATTATTTATTCTCACAGCTCTGGTTTCCAACTGTACAGCTTGTCTTACATGCTGACTGGCATGAAGTCTGACATTCACCACAGCCGCCCTTTACTACAGTGCTCTTTAAAGTTTTCTCTGTCAAAGTCTTGATTCTCTTCATCAGTTTCGCCTCCTACTCGACATTATATAAGGCATTGTAACACAACATATTTATTTTGTCATCCTTTTTTTATCAGGACAAAATAGCACCAAGCATACCGCCTGCCAGGCATAAAAGCAGGCTGCTGATACCGCTTTCCGCAACACCGCTTATATTTCCGCGTGCAATACATGAAACGATTATTAATACAAGCACATAAATCAGTCCGAACAGCATGCCCCACAGGAAACGCCGCCGTTCCACACATTTTCCAAGGAACAATCCTCCGACCGCCGTAGACAAAATATAAATAAATACAACCCCAAGTTCTGTCACATTGGTACTGAGCCCAAACCTGTACAATGCAAATGCTAAGATCAGCAGTCCGAGTCCGGTGACAATATAAGCCACAAGCAATGCCTTTGCAATGCAAAAAAACGTCCGTGTGTTCGTATCCTTCACCCCCACATATATATAGGTGATTGTGTATTTCGCAATCACCCGAATTGATATAATATATGAGAGTTATTCATTGGTTATGCACGTTTTGTCTCGGTTATTTCTCCCGCCTTCTTAAGCGCCGTTTTCGTTATGATCGGTCCGAGCAATTCATAAATTACAACGCCACATAATACAACCGTCTGGATTTGAGCTGCGTATTGCGGCAAAGATTTACCGGCAGATGTCGCAAGTCCGATTGCCACGCCCTCCTGCGGTACAAGCGTAAGACCAAGCCACCGCTGCACAACCTTCGGAGCCTTCGACACCTTTGCACCAAATGCCGCGCCAAGTGACTTCCCGACAATTCGACCAATCACATACACAACACCGACCACGCCGACAGATGTAAGTACCGTCACATCCAGAGAAGCACCCGAAAGGATGAAAAACATCATGTAAATCGGAGGCGTAATTCGTTCAAGCGGTTCATAAATCTTATCACTCTGCTTTGAAAGATTTACAAATACCGTACTGAGCATCATACAGGCAAGCAGGGAAGAAAATCCCACCATATCCGACACTCCGACGCAAAGACAAATCATCATAATCGTAATTGCAAGACGGTTCCCGCGTCCGGTGTAAAATTTTACAAGCAATACCATAATCACGCCGAGCACAGCGCCAAACAACAGTCCGCCGAATATCTCAATACATGGTGCAAGCAATAATCTACCGACAGGTGCACTTCCTCTTGAACTGATTACATTTGCAATCGCCATGGAAAAGCCAAATGCGATAAGTGCAACCGCATCATCGAGTGCAACGACCGGAAGCAATGTATTTGTAACCGGTCCCTTCGCCTTATACTGTTTGACAATCATCAATGTAGATGCCGCCGCTGTAGCACTCGCAATCGCACCCATTGCAAGCGCAAATGTCACATCATACCCGAGCAGCAGCAAAATCAAATCTACAACCAATACTGCGCCAAGGCCCTCTGTAATTCCGATAATGATCGGTGCTTTTCCGACCTTTTTTAAAAAAGTTATCTTAAATTCTGCACCAATGGAAAATGCGATGCAACCGAGCGCGAGCTCTGTCAAAAGATCCATGCCCGCAACCAGCTCCTCGCTTAATATTCCGATACAGTGCGGTCCGAGCAAAAGCCCGATTACAAGATAGCCTGTCACATTCGGCAGCTTCATCTGCTTGACAATCTTGCCCGCAATCAGCGCCGCGAGCAGCATGATTCCCAAGTATGTTAAAACGTTCAAATCCATTGCTATGCGCCCAACCCTTCCACAAATGATAAAGGCAGGGCAAACATAATTCCCGTATTCGGCTTATCCAAGCCGACAACATTGTTAATCGTCTTTCTTGCCTTTTTTAATTCATCATCATCCATGACGAAAAACATCACTTTTACGGTTTCCTTCTCATCATCATCCGCCAATATAGAGCGAAGCATTCCGAAAATCGGAAGGTCATCCATCGTCTCAATCACGCTTGCCATACCGGTTCCATCTATAATCGTACCGCCATGAACACCCTCCTCTACAAGCTCCTTGCAAATCTCGTTCACAAGCTCTGCATGTTTCAATATTACGACAAGCAAATTCATTTTTTCTACCTCCGTCAATCTCAAAATCCGCTCATGCTAAATTTGCCTTCGGCAGATGAGCGGACACTGCATGCTATATGATTTCCCGCAGTCCGGTTATATTCGTATAGATTTTCTTTACATAAGGTTCTACCTTTTCGTTTGGCTGTATCAGGTCGATTACCATAACCGGATAGAGTCCCGCTGTTCCCGCGGACACAATTCCGTTAATGGAATCCTCCACCGCAACCGTCTCCTCCGGCTTCACAGAAAGCAGCTCGCACGCCTTTAGATAAATATCCGGTGCGGGTTTTCCGTTTTGTACCATATCTCCAAACACAAGCACATCAAAATAACGATATATGTCATGATCCGTCAGATATTTGACTGCCCTGTCCTGCTTCGTCGATGTCGCAAGCCCGATTAACACCTTTTTCTCACTCAAATACTGCAGTATCTCCTTTACGCCCGACTTTAATTCCACACCGTGTTCCGCGATATAAGCATCTAATTTCGCAATCATCTTATCGCGAAACTCAAAATAATCGATTCCTCGACCAATCAAAGCCTCAAATCGCCCTTTATTCGTATATTTTGTGCCTCCGGCAATCAATTCACATGCCTGCACCATAAGGTCCTCCGGAATCCCCCGGCTTAACCCTTCCTCCATCTGAAACCGGCGATATAATTTTTCGGTATCCGTAATTACACCGTCCATGTCAAACACGACTGCCTTATACATCATTCATCCTCCAACACTTTGACCGCAATCGCAGAATAATTGTCTGTCCGTGTCATATCCGCCCGTTCTAAGACATACTGCTCCATAGCCTCCAGCCATGCCTGTGCGGTCTTTGTTTCACGCAAGGTCTGCTGCATCTCAGACTCATAAACATACTCCCAAAAACCGTCTGTCATCAGCAAAAACGCCTGTGATTCCCCACGCTCGAGCACAGGGCTGACATCATATGTTTTCGTTCCCCACTGCGCACCCATGGCGCGAAGCAGTTTATTCCGCTCGTCATGCGACCGGATTTCTTCTTCCTTTATCTCTCCTGTATCACACAAAATCTGCACAAGACTGTGATCCCGTGTTCGCTGATATTTTGCACCGTTTGCATAAATGCGATACAGGCGGCTGTCACCGATATGCGCCCACTGCATCTCCTCCTCGGTAACCACCAGCACAACCAGTGTTGTTTTCATCGCATTTTCCAGATGCTGCTCCTGCTGTTCCGCCAAAAGTGTTTTTTGTGCCAGTTCAAATGCATCTGCCAGAAACGATGGGTAATATCCCTGCTGTTCAAACTTTTCCGCCACTGTCTCTGCCACGAGTTTGGAGGCAACCTCACCGCACGCATGTCCGCCAAGTCCGTCACACAATATAAAGCATTGCTGATTCTGATATTCTGTTTTTAATATATAGTCCTCGTTGTGGTCTCTTCCCCCACACTTCGTCAGCATAGCAATGTCCACCATAGGCAAACCTCCCTGTATGCATACAGCTATTCCGCTGAAATACTATTTTTTTCTGCGCCCGACTGCAAAGATAATTCCGCCGATCACTGCTATTCCTGCCACTCCGATAATCAGGAATATCCACCAACGATTCTGCTCGCCATATGTGAAGCTGATTGTCTTCTCCGCTTCATTTCCGGCTGCATCGTGTGCCGTCATTGTGAGCTTATAGTCACCCTTGTCTGATACGGCAAGCGTTGCTTTATTGTCCTTTATCTCAATCGTCTCACCATTCAGGGTCACGGAATCAAGCACGTCCTCATCAAGCTGCAATGACACATCAATCGAATACTGCTCATTCTTTACTTCGCCATCCTCCACACCTGTCACGATAAAGGTCGGTGCCTTTGTATCCAAAGTGAAGCTTGTAATCTGCTCCTGATAGTTGCCGAGCTCATCCTCAGCCGTAATCTTCATCTCGTATACGCCATCCTCAATCTCAGATGTGCCATCATACTCGCTGCCGTTCAAATACATATGTACATCACATACCGTCAGATCATATACAAGATCATAAATATCATAATCCCATGTAAATGCTGCCAATGTTCCCTCGTATGCTGCAAGTACCTTTGCATCAATAGCCGGTTCGCTCTTGTCGATTATAAAGGAAACCTCCTGTACATCCTCATTGCCTGCCGCATCCTTACAGGTTATCTGAATCTCGTAGATACCGTCATTCGTAAAGGTTGACCGAATAATCGTGTCACTTGCCGCAGAATTGTAACCTGTAAATCTGATATCCTCCGTCTTTTCCTCATTTGTTAACGTATCCAGATAAGTTCTAGTCGCCTGAATGGAGATAGACTTCGTCAGATAAAAGTCCTCCTGAATCTGCGCCAAAAATTCCACTTCACCGGTCGTCTTATCATTGTTCGACACACCATTCAGTGTAATAACCGGCTTGTCCGTATCAATCCTGACCGTGTATGCGGCTGCCTCCGATGTATGTCCCGCACGATCCTTCGCCGTAAATGTCACCTTATACTCGCCTGTCTCACTCAATGTCTCTGACAGGTTTGTCGTACGTGCAGTCGGCTTAAAATCAATCGTCTTATAGGCTGCTTCCGATGCTCCATCTCCCGCTTTTCTCGTAATCGTTACCGTGCCGGATGCATCTCTCCAGAACGCCTCCGTCATCGTAAATGTCAATGTCGTTCCACTGCTTAAAGAAGAACCGGAGCCGGCACCGCTGATTTTTAATTCCGGTGCCGCCGTATCAACGCGAAACCTTATGCTTCTCGCCGGACTACGGTTGCCCGCCTTATCCACAGCATAAACGTTCACGACATAATCCGCTTCATCTGTATAGCTGAATCCGCGGTTGTTTGTCTTTATATAATCTGCTGTAACCGGAAGTGCATCCGGAAGTGTCTTTACAAGCTGATAATTAAAATCCGCCACATCCTCGTTTGCATCGCTCACAGAGAGATTAAGGGATGATGCACTTGTCAAATTAATCTCGCCCATTGCCTCGGAATAAACTACTCCGCCATTAAAGACTGCTGTGATTGTCGGTGCTTTTGTATCCTTTATAAATACAACCTGCTTTGTAACCGCATTATTTCCGGCGCCGTCCCTTGCACCAATCCGAATCGTATGCGCGCCGTCCTGTGTTGCCGTATAGACTGCCTGATATTTATTTGTACTTCCAACCCTGCTCCATCTTAAGTTGAGAGAGTTTCCATTATCCGTTACATTTACGGCATTTGTCGAAAGGTTGTCATCCTCGTAGGTGAGCAAAACCTCTACATTTGAGCTGTAATAGTAGTCGCAAAGTGTCCCGTCAAAGTTTTGTCCCGGCTGTTTGCCTGCTGTCGTTCCGTTTGCAATCTTTGCCGTTACAACCGGAATCGTGTTGTCAACCGTAAACGAAATCGTCCGATCCGGTGCCGCATTTCCCGCCTTATCCGAAGCCTTGACTGTCACCGTATAATCACCGTCTACAGCCTGCTTGCCTATCAGATTGCTAAGCGTAAAGGTGTTTTTACTTCCGATTCCGACTCTCTCACCGGCTTCACAAAGCGTTTTTGTGACATTGGTGTCCGGGCCTGTCACCTGAATCGTTGCAGATGCAATCGTCAGGTTGTCCGATACGTTTGCACGAATCACAACATCTCCCTCCAACGCATCCGAAAGAATCGTCTTGCCATTTACATCAAACAATGTAAACTGCGGTGCCTCACTATCAACCTTGATACGATAGCTTGTCGCAGGAAGACCGTTCTCACACGAATCCTGCGCTGCAAATGTAAGAAGTGTACCATTTATGCTCGTCGACTGCGGGACAATCATCGCCTGCCCACTTGAAACACTTGTCTGTATGCCATTCACAGCAATTTGTCCATCTGCCACATTATTTACACAATCGGATAATGTATATCTTACAGTTCCATTCTTAAGCGGTGACTCTACCGCTGCATCTCCGGACTTAATCGTATAGCCAAGAGAAAAATTCCTGTGCCATACTGTATCCACAGTCTTTGTAATTGCAAGTGTCGGTATCGTCCGGTCATATAAGATGTTTCCGATATAAGTACCGGCGGTGGAAGGATAACGTTTTTCGTTCCTATTTTGATCCTGTGCAATAATATACATACTGTTCACGGCATCGTTTACATCCATTCCTTCCAGCAACTCAAAGGTCACATCTGAGCTATAACGATGCGTTACCGAATCATATGTATTTGAAATAGATGCTGTTGGATTCTTACCGCCAGAATATTTATCACTATACAGTTTTACATCGGTTATAGAATAGGCAGATGACACATTAACCGTCAGCGTATACTGTTCCCTTGCATATTTGATAGTTCTGGATGAAAATGTACTTGTAACATCTGTACCGGATGCATTTTTAATACACAGATTCGTAATTTTTAATGCATCATCCAGTTTCTTTATACCGCGAAGTTCTACGCCATCCGAAATGTTTCCGGCTTTATCTTTGGCATAGACAGTTGGTGCATAGGCAGTCGTTGTGTTCAATTTATCAGCCGGAATTTTCCAATACCAATAGCCTGAATCAAGCGTAAAATTCGTAGATGAATCCGTATCCGATAAATACACCTTCCCTATTCCGCTTTCATCTGCCGGCTCTGTCACCTTAATTTTATAGCGATATTGATAGCCAAGCTCTGTCGTAATTGTATCGGTTCCTGCCACATCCGCCCATGTAACGCCATCAGTGCTCTTCTGAAGCGTCAGCTCTGAAATAGCAGGTGCTGTTGCATCATACAAAATATCAGAAATCGTCGTTCCTGTTACCTGTGTAAAAGAACCGTTTCCATCCACTTCCTTAAGCACTTTTATGCTTTCATATTTCCGACTTACTTCCAAATCATCCGGAATATTGAAATTTGCGGTTACAGTATGTGACCGCGTATCCTCTCCAACCGTACCGGACTGAAGCTCACCTGTTTTATCAATCGTACCACCGCCTGTGCCATACGAAAGCTGCAAACCTGTAATATTCTCCGTCGTGTTTACAGTGACAGAAATCGTCTTTTGCGTGGTCTGCTTTGGAATATATTTTATGCCATCCCATGTCTCGCCATCGATTGTTACCGATGAAACGGTTGTGCCTGCTGTTACATGTTTAATGGAAGTAAGCGTGATCGGATGATTTGCCCCATTTCCTACCTTATCTGTGGCGATAACCTTTACACTTGCTCCATCCGCAGTTTGAACATCCGCCGCCGTCATTTCGTAATAATAATTTCCATCCGCAGCCATTGTTAAATCATGTGAAATTCCACCTATAGAAAGGGATACCTTGTCAATTCCGGACGCCTCTTCACCACCAGCTGCTATATCATCTGCCATAATTGCATAACGGTATTTTTCACTTATACCATAATATATGCCATCTTTTATATGTGCCTGTTCCGCAGGAGACAAAGTCTCATAGGCTGAACCATTCCAAGCCTGAAGCTCGCCTGCAACTGTCGGTACTGATGTATCATCACTGATTCTGACCGAGCCAAGCTTCTCGTATGCCAAAACAACATCATCCGTTGTATCATCCGTTGTGCCATTATCGGATATAATTGCAGCATACGCATGTACTGTTTCGTTGCCAAAATCATCCTTACCAAATGTATTCGAATCTCTATCATAGCTTGTTGCTACCGTTTTTTCTGTCAAATCCGTTGTACCAACATAATATCTAAGGTGCGCTGTTGCAACATCTGTAACCTTTTCGCTTCCCGCTTTCAAATATGCAGACGCCGTATATGCGCCATCGGCAAATGGTGTGCCACTATCTGCCGATGCGTAAATTCCATCCTCGGCAGTAAATGCATCAACTAATTTTACGTCTACTATACGCTGTGTGTTATAATTCGAACCATGACAAGAAAATATAGTAATTATAAAATTCTTACCGCTATTCACAGTTTCCGGATTGTCTATTGTTATGACATTACCGGGCTCAATCTCTCTATATCCTGAATCATTCGTCAATTTATATTTAATTGTATATGTCGGTGGTGCGGGTACACCATCGGTAATGGCCAATTCTATTTTAAGCTTTTGTACCTCTTTCAACAAAGTAATACTCATTCTCGACGAATTGGTGACTATTTCACCAAAATCATTCCCCACAATATTCAAATTAACCGTCTGCGTATAGGTCTGTATATTATTTATCACAACATCTGAAGCTGCCCTCGCGACTTCTTTTTCCCCGAGATTACCGGCAAACGGAACGACAAGCATCGCAAATACAACCCATAATGCAATGAGTTTTTTGAGCGACCGCCTATTCCCTTTTAAGTATTTTGGGTTCCCCATGTTTTTGTCTCCTTCCGGCTCTCGTTTATAACCGTTCGTCCGAATGCACTTCCACAATGTTGTATATTACCTTTACCTTTCTTGCCAATCTACTGATGTTGGAAGCTAGTACACTCGTATCGTCATCATCATCTGCACGGAGAATATCGGTTGCATACTCATCGTCATCATCGACACGCAATACATCGGTTTCCTCATCGTCATCCGCCTGGAAATCTCCGGATGATAATACATCCGTCTCACTGTCGTCGCCAACCTGTGTATCCCCAGATGCTAACACATCTGTCTCACTGTCGTCGCCAACCTGTGTATCTCCGGATGCTAACACATCCGTCTCGCTGTCGTCGCCAACCTGTGTATCTCCGGTTGCCAATACGTCGGTCTCGCTGTCATCACCAACCTGTGTATCTCCGGTTGCCAATACATCGGTCTCGCTGTCATCACCAACCTGTAATACATCGGTTGCTTCCGCATCATCAGCGCCGAGCACCTCTGTTTCTTCCCCTGCAACGTCCGATTGATAATCATTGACACCTGGTCGAAGAATATCGGTTTCTTCAAAATCATCCTTTTTCTCCTGTGGCTTTGCTTTGGCCTTGCCAAGCAGTTCCGTGGAATCATTTCCGGTACGCTTCCGCTCCTCCTTTGAGGATTTCGTCTCCTTAACCGTAATCTTTCCGGTTCCCATATTATAATATTTCTCTTGTTCTTTTCTCGATGCGCTTCCGTTCTTGATGGTTCCTTCCTTCATCTCCTTCATCTTTTTCCGGGCTGTACTTCCGGTCAAATCGCCGATGACTTTCGGAATTTTCAACACGATGAACAATACAATCGATGCAATTAGAAGGAGAACTGCTAATATTAAACCGCCGTAAAAACATATTTCATATACGTTTTCCATGCCTATCACTCTCCCATCTCAGCAGATTCTTCCGTCTCCGCTGTTGTACTGTCTTCATCGGTTTCATCCTCGGTATCGTAGTCACCACTTTTCAGCATAAGAAGCGTATCTTTTCGCTTATACCATGTCTTATTGCTTTCAATACCTGCCACATTGCTTCCTTCGTCATAAACTGTAAGCAATTCATCCGTCCATTCAGGGAGCTTGGATGTCCACTGCTTCGGATCCTGTTCCTGCCCCTCGCAAAGCCGGTACAGGTAATCGAGATGCTCGGCATATACATTATCGCTCCACTCGTTCTTTGTGCCGAATATAGATTCCGCTTCCTCATAAACTGCGAGAGCTTCCTCTGTCTTGCCCTGTGCATCGTAGCATCTTACCTTTGTCATCATCTTGTTATAATAAGATTGATTGTATGCATTCACAGAAGATCCACCCAGACTTACCTCCGGATCCTCATCCACCTTCATCTTCAGAATTCCGATATAGTCATCACAATAGCTGATTGCAAGCGCATAATAACTGTTTGCCTCCGCCTCATCCTCTGCATGCTCCTTGGCAAGCTGTTCATAGATGACAACCAGATTGTCATCATAGCGATAATTCAAATCCGCAATATCCGTTGCATCCAATTCATTTCCGTTATATTCTTCCAAATCCTTCACGGCTTGTTCCATGACTGTACACGCATTTTCAGCGATACTTGTATCTGTGTCCTTGCTGACATTCGTACTGTATATTTCTCCGATAATACGATAGTTTACAAACTTTGTCGCCTCTTGATTTGTAAAGTTGTTCTGATTATAGACTGCAAAATTATTTACTTCCTCCATCAATTCGGATGCATCCGATGTACTGTCGGAACGAAGCTCCGCGATGGATCTGTAATATTTGGCAAGATTTCCGTATTGCTCATCCTCCTCGTCAATCATACCAAAATATTTTGCTGCCTCATTATATGCGCGTTCCTCTTCAAAATAGGTAAGTGCCAGCTTGTACAAAACAGCACTGTTTTTATCTACACCGTCATGCTTGCTGCTGATACGGTTTGACACCAGCGTCAGCGCATCATCAAGGTTCAGTTCGGATTCCGTGCCCGCATTCTCCGCGTTGTTTGTCGCATCAATATATGCCTGTATGTACTGCTCATACGCCTTTTCCTCTGAGCCGTCAAGCTCAATCGCCTTTTTAAACTCCGCTGTTGCAGCTACATAATCCTGTTCCCGGCAATAGCTCATTCCGGTTTCCACATAATGATTGTAGTTATTCAACCTGATTTTCTGCATACCGGAATATCCGACGCCCGCCGTAATTCCTGCTGCAACCATTAACGTCACTGTTGCAACAAAAGCCCCAAGCTTCTTCTTGCTTTTCTTTCGATAACTGTCATCGAGCTCATTATAATGCTCCAATGCATACATCAGCTCTGTACAGTTCTGATATCGATCATTTGGATCTGCCTGTGTACATTTTAGAATAATCTTCTCCAGACCGGATGAAAGTGTTGGATTCCATTCCCGAATTGGTTTGATTTCATATGGCGGCTCACACGGATTCTTGCCTGTCACGATATGATACAATGTCGCACCGAGATTGTAGATGTCGGTTCTTGCATCTGTATTGTAAATGCCACGTCCCTTAGAATCTCCGAATTGCTCCGGAGCAGCATAACCTCTTGTTCCAAGTGCTGTTGTATCTGCGTTATTCTCGATTTCGTACTCCTTCGCCGTACCGAAATCAATCAGCTTCACACCGCCCTCCGGCTTAATCATAACATTGGAAGGCTTCATATCCCGGTAAATAACCGGCGGATTCATATTGTGCAGATAATCGAGCGCACTGGCAAGCTGAAGGCCCCACTCCACAACTAACTCCTGTGGCTGTGCGCCCTCCTTTTTCAACCGGTCCTGAATCGTATCACCCTCGATATAATCCATAACAACGTAGATTACGCCGTCCTGATTGATGATATCCACGATTCTCGGCAATACCGGATGATCCACATTTTTTAATATATTTGCTTCCCGCTCCAGACCCTTTAACAGAGTCTTTGCGGATTTCTTACCATCATTTTTTATTTCCTTGACTGCCCACTGCTTGTTCAAACGCTTATCACGGGCTAGATATACGATGGACATACCCCCGCGTCCAACTTCAGCCAATATTTCATATTTCCCGTCTAAAACGGTTCCTTCCTTCGTCATGTCAAACCCCTTCTATTCTTAGATCGTTCGAAGCATTACAACCGAGATGTTATCTCTCTCTCCGCGATTTTTTACAAGCTCTGTCAAATAAATTGCTCCATATTTCATTTTTTCTTCGTCCATGGCTGCCATCGGACCAATCTTCTCCACCATCTCCTCCGGCGTTATCACATGTCGGAAGCCGTCCGAGCAAAGCATATAAACTGCATTTCTCTTACTCGTACCTTTTGTGAATTCCGGTTCTACTACCTGGGAAGCGCCTACACACTGTAACAGCACGCTTCTGCGTGGATCGACCTTTGCCTGTTCAGGTGTCATTCTTCCGGCAGCAATCTCTCTTGCAATAAAGGTCTGATCCTTTGTGAGCTGTTTTGCAGTGCCCGTCAGCTCATAGACACGGCTGTCGCCCACATGCACAATATAGTACTGGTCCTTATAAAGCAATATGGCAGATACCGTCGTACCTAGCTGAATATGATTTTGCTCCCCGTATGCACCGAGGCGCTGATTTTGTGTCTGAATAATGTCATCCCACTGTTTGACAAGCGTATCTTCCGAAAATTCACCATTCTGAATACTGTCAACAAGCGTGTTATCGAACCAGTCGCAAAAAGCCATGATAACCTCTTTACTTGCAACCTCACCTTTGGAAAGTCCCCCCATGCCGTCACACACGATTGCAAATGCGACATTTCCATCTATTGTTTTGACAACCTTCAGTGCAAAAGAATCCTGATTCGTCTCTTTTCTCGTTCCCACGTCAGTATGATAAGCAGCTATGTATTCCATCCTTAATCTCCTTTTCTCAAAAGGAATGTAAATTCCTCATCTCCCATTCGTACCTCTGTCTTATGCTTCAAAAGAACTTCCTTCCCCGGCTGGAGTTCCACACCGTTTACATAGGTATGATTTGTGGAATTGTTATCTTTTATATAATTCACGCCATCTCTCTGAACAACAATGCAATGCTCACGGCTGATGGCACTATTATTCTCGATTGCGTAATCTGCTTTTGTCTTTGATTTGCCAATTACAAATTCCGGTTTTGTAATATTGATAATTTCTCCGGTTGCCTTACGAACAAAATGCGGTGTCGGCCTTGTGCCAAGCTGTCCGACAAGACCACCATTTCCGCCCATCATCCCCTGCATCAGCATAGAACCCGGCTGTGGCTTCGGTGCTTCCGGCACTGGTGTCGGCTGTGGCATCGGCTTCGGTGCTTCCGGCACTGGTGTTGGCTGTGGCATCGGCTTTGGTGCTTCCGGTACTGGTATCGGCTGCGGCACCGGCTTCGGTGCTTCCGGCACTGGTGTCGGCTGTGGCATCGGCTTCGGTGCTTCCGGCACTGGTGTTGGCTGTGGCATCGGCTTTGGTGCTTCCGGCATTGGTACTGGTTCTGGCACTGGCTTCGGTGCTTCCGGTATTGGTGTCGGTTGTGGCATCGGCTGCGGCATTCCCTGTGGATTCTGCATCTGCGGCATTCCCTGTGGCATCATGCCTTGTGGATTCTGCATCTGCGGCATTCCCTGTGGCATTCCTTGCGGGTTCTGCATCTGTGGCATTCCCTGTGGCATCATGCCTTGTGGGTTCTGCATCTGCGGCATTCCCTGTGGCATCATGCCTTGTGGGTTCTGCATCCGCGGCATTCCCTGTGGCATCATGCCTTGTGGATTCTGCATCTGTGGCATTCCCTGTGGACGCATATTATTCATAACACCCACCCGATTTACACGCACATCCTTATTCGGCATTTCCGGAGACTGGGTATCTGCATTTTTACGGATACCTTCTTCCTTTGTGTAGAACAAACCGATGGATTCCATCAGCGAATCAACAAGCTCCTTTAACTTCATATTTGAATAATTATCTGTATTGATTAAAGTAAGCAGCTGTGCTGCATAATTATCCTTATCAGCATCATCAAAACGCATACGCGATACAATATTTCTGAAAAATTCAGGAATTTCAGACTGTGACAACGCCCCCTGCTTGACAGGAACCATGATACATTTCACAGTAAAGCGTTCCGGATCAACATAGATGTAATTTGTATCTCTTACCAGATAACTAATCTGCACACCTGCTGCCCCAATCTCAAACGCACATAACAGACCCTTAATGATTGCAAGCACTTCCGGTTTTTTCAAAGTACGCTTCAGAATCACTTCTAACGTTGTATCATCATGCACATACGAGGTAATGCTTCTTTTTCCATCCTCATCCTTGTACTGAAATGGAATGATGTTTCCGAGCTGCGCCACTTTATCGGCCACTCTGTCATCGTAGGCATCTGCCGCCCCCAACTGATACTGCACAAGCGTCATTCCATTTTGCTTTGTAACATTAAATTCAAACCCCTTCATACACTACCTCCTGTATGTATTTATGTAGCGCCCCCTCACCTTCGTTCGGCGGCAGTTCGTCGGAACCATGCTTAATCACTCTCTTCGTTCGTGATGGTTCCTCCTCATTAACGAATCTTAAACACAAACTCTTCATCTGCAAGTCTGATTACAGAATCATGAGTCAAGATTTCTTCTGCGCCATCCTCTACCATCTTACCGTTTACATATGTATGATTTGTAGATTTATTATCCTTGATATAGCACACGCCATCACGCTGAGTAATAATTGCATGCTGACGGCTGATAGCCCCATTTCCTCCAACCGTATAATCGACACCCCTTGTTGCCTTACCGATCTTAAAGGTCGCTTTATTCAACATAATGCGTTCCTCTGTGCTTTCACGAATCAGATACGGCAGCGCCTTTGGCGCAGACGACATATTGCTCACGGAGCTCACTGCATCTTTTACCAAATCTCCAACCGATTTATTCAAAATGGATGTACTCTTTGCCTTTTTCTCCTCTTTCTTCTCTTCTTTTTCATCGTCCTTCTTCTCGATATTCATATCATCATAAATATCCTCGATGACAGGAACTTTTATATTTTCTGTCTGACCGATTGTCTCTTCTTCCGGTTCTGCATTTGCTTCCGCGTTTGCCTCAGCCTCCATCTCAGCCTCTGTCTGCTGAATGATGGCTGCCCTGTTTACCTTGACAACATTCCGCTTTACAACCGGCGGTTTGCTTTCTAAGAACTGGTCAAGGTCCTCTAATGTCTGAATGTTCTTCTCCGGAGTTTTCGTCTGCTTCGCGGACGGAACCTCTCCTACAAGCTCCTTAATGCGATCCTTAATTACATTGATATCCGATTCCTTCTTGGATGTTTTCAATGTAAGCTTCTCGTTCTGATTGTCAGCCGGTGTTGCAGGCTCTGTAGCTTCTTCCGGTGCTTCCTCCGGTTCTGCAGTCTCTGCAGCCTCTTCCGGTGCCTCCTCCGGTTCTACAGGCTCTGTGGTCTCTTCCGGTACTTCCTCCGATTCTACAGGCTCTGCAGCTTCTTCCGGTGCCTCCTCCGGTTCTACAGGCTCTGTGGTCTCTTCCGGTACTTCCTCCGGCTCTGCAGTCTCCGCAACATCCTCTGTTGCCAACTTCATGCCCGCCGGAAGAATACTTTCAAGTTCTTCCTCCTCGGCTTCTTCAACAGCTTCCTCCTCCGGTTCATCCTCATCGTCTCCGATTTCCGGAAGCGGTGCATCATCACTGTCTCCCAAGCTGCTCATAATATCACCGATATTTTCTGCCGGAGTCTCTTCCTCCGTATTCACAACCTCAACGCCATCGGCCTCAATTGCACCTGCTTCCTCAAAGCTGATGCCCTCTTCCTCCATGAGAGCTTCGGTTAAACCGATTAGACCACGCAAGTTAAAATTAATTCCATTTATATATGTCAGGAGCTTTCCGACATAATTCAAATCCTCTTCCACATCATATTGCATATTGGCAAGCAACTGGCGGACAAAGCTCTTGAATTCCAATGAAAGAGCGCCCTTGCTCTCAATCGGCACACACAAAAAACGTACCGTATGCTTTTCCGCATCGATATAGACAAAGCTTCTGTTCAACAAAACATAGGAAAGCGGGATCGCCTGCTCCTTCAACGATATCATTCCCTGTGCAATATTCCGAAGCAGTAGCAACACGTTTTCACAATTCTGCTCCTCCTTCATATACTCTTCGAGGGACAACTGACCCGTAACCTGATATGTCAGGTAATCATAATCATCATCTTCCTCGTAGATAATCTCAATCAATTCTTCCGGTGCATTTTCCTGGCAATAATCCAAAATAGCTTCGTCTAACTCACATTCCTCCCCCATCGTATAGGTCAGATATTTTTCATCACCGATATTCCGCGCTTTAAAATGAAACGTTCTCATTGTGTCCCTCCTATAATTTATTCGTTTGATGTTTCCTCACCATCACCGGTCTCCTGCTCCGTGGTATCCCCCGAAACACCATTCGGTCCACCGATAATCTGCGTATCCACATGCTCCTCATACGTTTCTGTAAAAATATGTGTACCTGCTTCTTCGTCACCTACATGATAATACATGTAATTGTGCTCCGCAGGATAAAGTACGGCATTGATACAGGCAATTCCCGGATTACAAATCGGGCCTACCGGCAAGCCTGCATTTTTGTAAGTGTTATACGGTGAATCAATATCCAAATCCTCATATAACACCTGGCTTTGATCATACATTCCGTCCGTCAACGGATACAGGACGGTCGGACACATCTGCAGCGGCATATCTGCTGCAAGACGATTGTTGATGACTCCCGCAATAATCGATCGCTCCTCATCCACCTTCGCCTCGCGTTCCACGATAGAAGCCCTTGTCACAACCTCATATGCGGTATAGCCAAGCTCAGCAGCCCGGTCCTGTAAATCCTGTGTATAATAATTATCAAATGTTTCAAGCATCCATGCCACTAACGATTCTGCTGTTGTATTCTCATAAATATCATAGGTCGCCGGGAATAAAAATCCCTGCACGGCATATTTTGTATCCGCACCCGCCGGAACTGTCTCAAGATATGGAAAATCAGACTTTGTAACAGACTTAGCAGCATTCAAAAACTCCGTAGCTGAACAAATTCCCTGCTCCTCGCAACGCGCTGCAATCATCTCCACCGTAAAGCCCTCCGGCACAACCAGATAATCAATCGGCGCATCCTCCTCATATACAGGGCTCATCGCCGCCATCATCTCAAGCGTCGTCATACCTGTATTCAAAGTATAAGTTCCGCCATGCAGCTTCCCGCGGTACTCGGAATCCTGCAAACGCTTTGTAAATGCTCTCGGATACTGAATCAATCCATGATCCTTTAAGATTTGAGCAATCTCCTTGACCGATGCACCTTCGGGAATTGTTACCAATACATCCTCACCTGCCGTAGATGTCGTCCCCTCATATTCGTCCATATATGCGTCATAGTAGGTTCTCACCTGCTTGTACGAAAGATTTACAAGCATCAAGACCGCAACTACTAAAATAATAGCTTTTATTACCCTGATTACTTTGTTTGCCACAACTGGTACCTCTTCTCTTTTAGTTTACATAAAACCTTGTAAAATTACACACTTGAAGTAATTTTACAATAGTGTTATTATTTTAGCATCTTTTATAGAAAAATACAAGAAAGGATGATAATTTTGAGTAATCCAATTGTTACAATGACAATGGAGTCCGGAGACGTTATGACTTTTGAATTATATCCGGACATTGCACCGAATACAGTCAGGAATTTTATTTCCTTGATTCAGAAGGGATTTTATGATGGTTTGACATTCCATCGCATTATCAGTGGCTTTATGATTCAGGGCGGCTGCCCGGAAGGAAACGGAACCGGCGGACCCGGATATTCTATCCGCGGAGAGTTCGCAGAAAACGGTTTCCAAAACGATCTAAAGCATGAACCGGGCGTTTTGTCCATGGCTCGCTCCATGATGCCAAATTCCGCCGGCTCCCAGTTTTTCATCATGCACAAGACAAGCCCGCACTTAGACGGAAGTTATGCAGCGTTCGGAAAAATTGTAGACGGACTGGATATCGTAAACAAAATTGCATCAACGCCAACCGATTATATGGATCACCCTCTTGAAGAGCAAAAAATCAAAACGGTTACCGTTGATACACTCGGCGTTGATTACGAGGAACCGGAGAAAATGTAATTAATATCGAAAAAGTAAAGGCTGCACGTTTTCAGCGTGCAGCCTTTTAATTTTATAATCTCTTTTCCGCGTCCTCCACATCTGCATAACCATACAGGCGCGCCGTGTTGGTCATAATCTCATACGCGAGATTTCCGCCCTTTTCCGCAATTTCTGTCACAAATCGTCCATACAGTACAAATGTCCGTTCCGAATATGTCCCGATTTCGCCACGCAGATATGTCTCGTAGGATGTGTTAAATGCACTGTCTTCACTTGTATGAATCGACCTTGCATTCTCTGCCATCTTCGGATATTTTTCTGCAAACTCCTCCATCCACTCTACCTGAATCCGCACAATCTCCTCGGTGATTGCCATGCGCTCCTCACTCCGTTTTGGCAGTACCTCTGCAAATTCCGCATATTCTTCCGGAGCTGTACTCTGCATCATGCGTGCATACTTTTCCATAATCAGATTCCAGCCATTTCCCTTTGCTTCCATCAGGTCTGTAAGATAGCTCTCAAGCATATCATTTGTCCATGTCATATACTGGCTCTTGCGCATAACGGAAAATGTGTTCCAGTCATCCTGGCAGTCGGCTCTGCCGCCCTCATTTTCCACCTTATCGAACTGCTTCCATTCCGCTTCCACAATCTCCGCAATTTTTTCTTCCCGGTCAAATGCATCATCCTTGCCCCATTCATATACACGGCCCGAATATTCATCCATATTCGTAATCTTCGAAGATTCTTCCTGCGTCTCTTCCTGATTCTGTAAAGCATTGACATACTCCGCATAATTTGCTTCCATCTCAGCATCATCCACACCGCCGAAATCGCCCGCATTTACGCGGCTCATCAAAGCCTGTGCATGCACATCCATAAAGGTTTCCGTTCCCTTTACGACGCCCTGCATCTTAAGCTCCATCAATATATATTCTGCGATATCCTCAAAGCTTGCGATTACCTCATCCCGGTAATTAATTTCATACGCACTATAATCTCTGCCTTCCCATGCCGGAGCCTGAAGCGGAAGCACAGCGATTTTATCAAGAATCGGCGGAACACTGTCTATGAGGGAAAGCCCGTCCATTCCCTTCCGCATCCACTTATAATACGGCGCATATTTCTGGTTGAGAAGATACACGATTTCCATCGTATACTCCATGCCCTTCGCCACACAAAGCTGTGCAGCAACATAGTCCTTCCGCGCCATCATTCTTGCATAATTGCTCTGAGCAGTCTGTGCAAATCCATGCAGCTTCTCAGCAAGCCGCATCATCCAGATATTGGTCGGATAATATTCAAGCAGTCTCTCGCGCACCTGTGTAAACAGACCGGCATCATCACGGAACACAGCTCCGTTTGTTGCTACCGCAAGTTTATCTTCTGTAATCTGCATCCAGTATTCCGGCAGAATATAATCCTCTTCATCCGATGTCGAAAGCTTCACACCAAGCAGCGATTCATAAAATCCCCTGATTGAGAACACACCTCTGCGGCCGGCAATCTTTTTGCTCACGCTCTGCGGAAGCTCAATTTGTTTTTCCTGCAAAAAGCTGTCGCCAAAATCAACTAAAAGCTGCTCATAAGAACTCTGCAGCATGCCCCCGATACTCCGGTAATCCTCCTCCGAAAGCCAAAGGCAGAATCCAAGCTCAAAATCATGGTCTCTGGAAATTGCATCATCAAATCCAAAGCAGTCCGAGCCCTCGCCGACTAAGCCTACTGCAATCCTTGCCTCATATTCGGAAAATTCCTCACGAATCATTTTCACACCGTATGTCTCATAAAATTCCCGGCAAACGGCAATCCAGCTCATCTCGTCATCTTCTGTTTTCTTACCGGATAACGTATCTACATACACGCAATCTTCCTCTGCTTCCTTTTGTTTTTCTTCCTCGGCAAGTTCTGCCATTCTCGCTTCTTCGAGTGCCGCTTGTTCTCTCTTTTGCTGTTCTTCCATCCGCTTCGACTGCTCATACCACTCAGAAACCCGGTCATACGCCTCTGTTTTTCCAACGTGCTTTTCGAGTTCCTCCATTGCCTGTGCATAATATTCTGCAGCCTGTGCATAATCCTCTTTCAGATACAATGCGTCTCCCATAGTCGACAACGCAGCGCTGTAATGGAAATCCCGTTTTCCGTCCCATTCAAATATGCGAAGCGCCTTTTGCAGATAAGAATATGCCTCATCATACAGTTCATTGGCTGCCGTCTCGTCCATCTGCTGTCCGTCCTTCCCCGCAGCCTCCCCACCGGCAATCCGAAGCAGCGTACTCGCCAGATTACACCGCGTGGTGGCCTGTTGAATCAATGCATGTTCATGCAGATCGACGATGGAAAGTGCTCGGCGGAGCATCTCCTCCGCTTTACGAAACTCGCTTGTCTCCTGATACAGCAGGCTCCAATTATTATATAATCCGGCAAAATTATAATCACCTGCCGGAAGCTTCTCCCGATAAATTACCTCCACCCGTTCAAACAAATCCTGCGCTTTCATATAATACCCAAATGCCCGATATGCATTTGCCACATTGAGCAAAGAGGTCGCATATTCCACGGTTCCTTCCAGTCCGAGCTTTACAAGCATATCCTCCACCTTTTCACAGTAGACGAGTCCCTTTTGATTCTGGCTTGTATCTCTGCAAAAGCTCATCATTTCATTCATCAGAGAAAGCGCCGAGCCAAAATCCTTTTCATCCATAGCCAGTTCAATATGCGTTGTCAGAAAATCCTCTATCTCATCCAAAGAATGAGTCCCGAACATATTATCATAATCCATCAAAATCTGGTTGATATCCATAGAAATCCCCTCCCTTATCCTTTCTCAAAATTACATTGTCTTCATCATCTCGACGATACGTCCGCGCACCATCTTTGCAATCTGATTTGTTGTCATGCCGTTATATTCCTCCGGGTAAATTGCCGGAAGAAAATGCACCTGCGTTTGTACACGCCGAAGCGAATTAACCTCAAACGGCTTATAAGAATCCACAAGTAAAACCGGAACAATCGGGCTTTTTGCACGGACAGCGCACTGAAAAGCACCCGGCATAAATTCCTTAATCGAATTTTTATTATGAAAATATCCGCCCTCCGGAAACACGATATACCGCCGGCCCCGCTTCACCTCCGACGCCACCTGATTAATCGCATTTACCTGACTTTTTATATTACTTTTGTCAATACGGCAGCCCTTCACAAGTCTTATAAACTGATCCACGATGACCATGTGGGAACGTTTTTCATCCATCATGACCGTACACGGCTGCTTATGTGCATCCATGATACCTAAAGCGTCATATTTTCCCTGATGATTCGGATACATCACATATCCGCCATCCTTCGGAAGGTTCTCTACACCTGACACGCGGGTACTGATTCTTCCGTTTCGTTTCATGACACGAATCACCCGGAGTGCCATGCGATAACGGTCCGTCTCTGAATACGCATCCGCATGTTTTTCTATATAATTCCCTTTTACCAGATAGAAAATAATATACGGCAGGGAAATAATTATCACATACCAGAATCTTAGCATAATTTATCTCCAAAAAAAGTAAAAAGAGTCTTTTTCAAGACTCTTTTACTTTACCACCTATCAAGGATAGTTTGCAAGGCTTTTTAAGCAATTACCTTAGACTTATAATATTCTTCGAACAATGCATTTGCTGCATCCATCGTCTTATTGCTGATATCCGGCAGTTCCTTGCCCCATGCACCTGTTGCCTGCTTGAAGCCTTTCTCCATTGCTGCCTGCATCTCACGCATCTTTTCTTCATCATCGCCTGCTAATGCACTGGCAAAATCAAACAGTCTTTGAGATGTCTGCTTTACGCCCCAATAACCATCCTCGGAGATGTCCTCCTGTGCCTGCGCCTTTGTTGCAGCATCCACGGTGAAATTACCATCTGCAAAAATCTTCCAGATTGAATCATCACCTTTTGCAATACCATAAGCGGTTGCCTGTTTACCGAGCATCTTCTGAACAAGATTTGTGAGACTCTGCTGCCGACTTTCCTGATCTGCCTTCAGCTGCTGCACCAATGCTGCGCGGTCCTCCTTGCTCATCTTGTTGATGGTGTAAGGCTTTGCAGAGCTTTCTGCCTCTCCTTTTTCATACACAGCGTCCTTTTCCTGTACTGCCTCTGCCTTCTCAACATCCTTTGGTTCTGCTTTGTAATTTCCGTAATCACCGGCTGCTGTCTGCATTCCTGCGATTGCATTTACATTCATTGCCATGTTTCTTCGTCTCCTTCCTTAGAAATTATCAGACACTTCCTTGTGCCACCTATAAAAAGATATGATTTCCCATATCTACTTATAGTATCGACACTTGTCTCTGTGGCTTTAACCCCTTTTTATTAAAATATTAAATTTTTACTATTCAAATAGGCGAATCCGATATGTCACACCAAGCGTATCACATATTTCCTGACAACGTTTCTCCTCCTCTTCAGTCAGCGTTGTCGAAACTGTACTGAGTATCACATTTTTTACATATTTTTTTGCATCCTTTGCAAATGTCAGCATTGCCTCAAAAGACTGCTCACCGAACTTACTGCAGACAATCTCCTGATAACGCTTTGCATCCGGTGTATTCAGACTGACGGAAATCGTGTCCACGAGCCCCGCAAGCTTTGGTGTCACATTCTCTTCCCAGATCAAATTCGCAAGTCCGTTTGTATTGACACGAATCGGTTTTCCGAACTGCTTCTTGATATATGCCGCAACCTCAAGCATCGTGTCCAATCTTTCTGTCGGTTCACCAAACCCGCAAAACACAATCTCATCAAATGCTTCCACATCAAATTTTTCAAATTCGTCAATTACCTCCTGCACGGACGGCTCATGTGAAAGCCAGAGCGACGAATCGTCCCCCGTCACATTATCCTTTGTCTGACGCAGGCAGAATGTACATGCGCACGGACAGCGGTTTGTCAGATTTACATACAGATTATTATGAACCTTATATAAAATCGTCATTTCCTTTTTCATCATTGATACCTCTTTTTCATAATCGTGCATATTCCTCTTCATCACACATTTGTAAGCCGCACGTTGCTCTCAAACATCTTGTTATAGCCAAGCCAGTCCGTTTTATCATTACTATTCTTTATAATCTCGGTAAAGGTCTGCAGCTTCGCATCCAGATTATCGGCATGCGACAGTGCCAGCGCCTCAATCAACGCCGGTTTTTTCGGGGAGCCGTATTCCAGTTCTCCATGATGTGATAAAATGCAGTGCTTCAATTCATTTGCAAGCTTCACCGGGAAATCCGGAATCTCGCGTATCTTGTCCGAAATCATCATGGTTCCCATCACGATATGACCGACCAGTTGTCCTTCATCGGTATAATCATTCTCCGGGAAGGATGACAGTTCATCCACTTTGCCGATGTCGTGACAAATTGCTGCCGTCACAAGCAGATCATGATTGACCGCCGGATAATTTGACGCGATATATTCACAGAGCTTCGCAACTGACAGGGAATGCTCCAGAAGTCCTCCCATAAATCCATGGTGAATGGACTTTGCCGCCGAATGTTTCTTGAATTTCTCCGCAAATACAGTATCTTCCACAAAAATTTTTTTCAGTAAAGCATTTAAGTATTGATTTTTTATGCCATCAATCAGACCGAGCAGTTCCTGATACATACCATCAATGCTTTTATCCGAACACGGCATATAGTCATCCTGACTATATTCTCCCTCGTCTGCCACACGCACACGCTTGACATTTAACTGCAATGAACCATTGAAGCTTACGACCTGCGCATCCACCCGTATGTAATTCATCGGCTCAAAATGAGCAATCGCATTATTCAATTCCCATATTTTTGCGTCGATAATACCGGTTTTGTCCTGTAACTGCATGGAATAGTAGGTTTTTCCCGCCTTTGTCTTTGCAACAACTTTATTTTTGCACAGATAGATTTCCGAAATCATCTCGCCATCACGCAATTCATTTATATAGTTCATAACTTCCTCCATATCAGATGTCTGCAAACCGAAAAAATCTTCTTTATGACTTACCTCATAATATATAACACTTATATAAGAATTTCGCAAGATGATTTCCAAAGTGTGAACTCATAAAAATAACTTGGCAATCCGTACTTTTGCATCTATAATTAAATTTGATTATACATGCACGAGAAGGAAAATAAACGGTATAAATATTATGAATAAACGAAGTCTACGAATATTGGAATATACAAAAATACTGACGATGGTTGCGGAGTATGCAAGCTCACCGATGGCAAAGCGCCGGATTGACCGCATGAAACCGCAGCGGGATATCGACACAATCCGCAGATTACAGGAAGAGACACACGACGCATTGAATCGCCTGAACCGGTATGGCAGCATCAGCTTTACCGGGCTGAATGATATTGGCGCATCCGTAAAACGTCTGGAGGTACAGGGAACGCTGACATCCGCAGAGCTGCTTGATGTCGCCGCTCTGCTTCGGGTCACGAAGACGGTCAAGCATTATGGTGACGGCTCCGACCTGACAGAAGCGCTCCGAAGCAGGAATCAGGAAGCACTCTCGGAGACAACGCTCGACTCTCTGACTGAACGCTTTAATATGCTGGTTCCGCTGGAGCATATCTCCTCCGAAATCAGCCGGTGTATCCTTTCCGAAAATGAATATGCGGACGACGCAAGCTCCGCTTTAAAAGCGATTCGCCGTGAAGTGAAGCAGACAAACGCAAAGCTGCATCAGCAGCTCGATAAAATCGTAAAAAGTGATACCAACAAAGACCGATTACAGGAAAATCTGATTACCATGCGAAACGGAAGGTATTGTATTCCGGTCAAGCAGGAATACCGCTCCAGCTTCCCGGGCATGATTCACGACCAGTCATCCACCGGTTCCACCCTTTTTATTGAGCCAATGGAGGTTGTCAACCTGAACAACCGAATTAAGGAATTGGCAAATGAAGAACTGTTAGAGATAGAAAATATTTTGGAAACCCTGAGCAGCCTCGTTGCTGCCTGCGTTTCGGATATCGCATATAATATGGAGCTTTTGACAGAGCTCGACTTTATATTTGCAAAGGCGAAATATGCAAGGGCCACACACAGCACGCAGCCAATCTTTAACACAGAGGGTATCATCGACATCAAGCAGGGACGGCATCCGCTTTTGGAGAAGCACTCGGTCGTTCCGGTTGACCTCCGCCTCGGTGACGGCTACAATCTTTTAATCGTCACAGGTCCGAATACAGGCGGCAAGACCGTGTCTTTGAAGACACTCGGACTCTTTTCCCTGATGGGACAGGCAGGCCTGCACATTCCTGCCATGGAGGAATCAAGACTTGCCGTATTCGAGGATATCTTTGCGGATATCGGGGATGAACAGAGCATCGAGCAGAACCTGTCCACCTTTTCCTCTCACATGAGTAACATCGTGTACATCGTCAACCATGCGGGACCGAACACCTTATGCCTGTTTGACGAACCGGGCGGCGGAACAGACCCTGTAGAGGGTGCTGCACTTGCCGTATCCATTTTAAATTATCTGAAAAGCATAGGCGCACGCTGTATGGCAACCACGCACTACAGCGAATTAAAGACATATGCCCTCTCGACAGAGGGTGTAGAAAATGCATCCTGCGAATTTGATATCGCAACGCTTCGACCGACCTATCGTCTGACAATCGGCATACCCGGCAAATCAAATGCTTTCGCCATCGCAAGCAAGCTCGGACTTCCGGATTATATTATCGAATCGGCAAAGGAACAGATTGACAGTGATGCTGTCGACATGGAAACGCTTCTGGCGGATTTGGAAGCAAGCAAACGTTCCATGGAGGAGGACGAGCGCGCCATCGAAAGCTATAAGGCAGAAATCTGTTCCCTCAAGGAAAGTCTGAAGACAAAGGAAGAGAATTTAGACACCAAAAAGACTGAGATTCTGCAAAAAGCCAGAGAAGAAGCACGGGAAATCATAGAGGAGGCAAAGGAGGTTGCCGACAAAACGATTCGCGACTACAACAAATGGCGCACAAATCCAAATAAAGCCGATATGCTTGCTATGGAAGAAAAGCGTGGCAAGCTGCGCGATAAGCTGAAAGGTTACGACAACGCCGAAGCCGGAAATGTAAAGAAGCAGACCTCCAATCACAAAGCATCTGACTTCCATATTGGCGATACGGTTCAGGTTATCAGTCTGAACACAAGGGGAACGATTACGAAGCTGCCGGACAGCAAAGGAATTGCAGGCGTTCAGATGGGCATTTTAAATTCGATGCTGCCAATCAGTGACCTGCTCATCATTCCGGAACAAACCGTTACCGTAAACGGAGCTGCTGCCGGAAAGCACACAAGTCAAAAGAGAACCGGCGATCACACCGCCATCAACAAAGCCATGCATTTTTCTCCGGAATTAAATGTCATGGGTAAAACGGTTGACGAAGCCATCTTTGAAATCGACAAATACCTTGATGACGCTGTGCTCGCTCACATAAGCCGGGTTACGATTATCCACGGCAAGGGCACCGGCGCACTTCGAAAAGGGATTCATCAGTATTTGAAAAAGCATCCGCTTGTTCAATCCTTCCGCGCCGGGGAATACGGCGAGGGGGAATACGGTGTCACAATCGTGGAGCTTTAACAGAACAAATAGCGGATTATCAGTCTGCGGCTGACGATATAATTGGGAGGATATTACATGGAAAAACAAAGAATTTTAATTGTCGATGACGATGAGAATATTGCGGAGCTTATCTCGCTCTATCTGATCAAGGAATGCTTTTCAACCGAAATTGCATACAACGGAAAAGATGCCATCGCACTTGCAGCAGCCTTCAACCCGGATTTGATTTTACTTGACATCATGCTTCCGGATATTGATGGATACGAGGTCTGTACACAAATCCGAAAAACAAGTCAGGTTCCGATTATTATGTTATCCGCAAAAGGCGAAGTATTTGACAAGGTGCTCGGCTTAAAGCTTGGCGCCGATGATTATATGATAAAACCGTTTGATTCAAATGAGCTTGTAGCGCGTGTCAAAGCTGTGCTCCGCCGAACAGCCATCAACCCGATGCAGACAGCCGATATCGGCAGGGCAACGGATCATCAAGGGGAATTTGTCGAATATGACGGGCTTCTCATCAATATGACCAATTACACAGTTACGCTGGATGATGAGCCTGTGGAGATGCCACCAAAGGAGCTTGAACTCCTTTATTTTCTTGCCAAGCGTCCAAATCAGGTATTTACGCGCGACCAGCTGCTTGAACGCCTGTGGGACTATGAATACGCGGGCGACTCGCGTACGGTTGACGTTCACATTAAACGACTGCGTGAAAAATTAAACGAAAATCACAACTGGGCAATCGCAACTGTCTGGGGAAAAGGATATAAATTCGAGGTAAGATAATATGCGAATGCGTCGCTCTCTGTTTGATAAAATTTTTATAAGCTTTTTGGCAATATTCACAGCCACGTTTGGATTCATTGTAATCTATACCTCCCGCGTAACGCGAAACATGCTTGTCGATGAGAGGACTGAGGTGTTGACCAACGAGGCATTTTTGATTGCCGACCAGACAATCGCCGGCTACATGCAGGGGATTTATTCCGAGGATGAGCTGCCGGGGATTTTGCGCTATTACAGCACAGCGCTCAATGCAAGTATTTGGGTTACGGACGAAAAGGGTATGATATATGGATTTGCAAATGCAAACGGACATCCGGGCAATCCAAAAAACATTTTCCTTGTAAATCAGGATTTTGACCTTTATACCGCGCAATCCTTCAATGGCACTTTTTTTGATACCTTCGACGATGACGTTATCTCGGTTGCAATTCCGATTCGTTATGACGACGAGCCCGCCGGCATGATTCTGATTCACTCCACAGTAGAACAGCTCCATAACATTCAGCAAAATATCGTGAAGCTGATTTATGTTCCATTTTTAGTCATGATTATTATTTCCTTTGCCCTGCTTGGTATCATTTCCGGTAAAATCATGCGTCCGATTCGAAAAATCAACACGGTCGCCGAACAGTATTCCACCGGTAACTTTGATGTGACAATTGACATCCATTCAAACGACGAAATCGGACAGCTTGCGTCCTCCCTGGAATACATGGCATCCGAGCTTTCGAAGCTTGATGAATATCGTCGGGCATTCATCTCCAATATCTCACATGATTTCCGGTCGCCGCTCACCTCTATTAAGGGTTATATCGAGGCGATACAGGACGGTACGATTCCGCCGGAAAAGCAGGATCGTTATCTCGATATTGTTGTAGAACAGACGAACCGGCTGACAAAGCTCACCTCCAGCCTGTTGGAGTTGAATGACTACGATTCTTACGGTATCTGGCTCGTATATAAAGACTTTGACATTGTCGAGCTGATACTGAGCGCCATTAACTCTTTCGAGGGACGATGCATCGACAAACAGATTTCGCTTCGGTTAAATAATCATACAACCAACTCTGTGGTTCATGCTGATAAAACGAAAATCGAACAGGTAATTTACAACCTGCTTGACAATGCCATTAAATTTACACCTGACGGTAAATCAATTTACGTGACATTAACGGAAAAACATGATAAAATTTTTATATCCATTAAGGATGAGGGGTGTGGAATCCCGAAGGATTCACTGAATCGTGTATGGGTTCGTTTCTACAAAGCCGACCGCTCCCGCGGTAAGGATAAACAGGGCACGGGACTTGGTCTTGCAATCACAAAGGAAATCATCAAAGCCCATAACGAAAACATTAATGTAGTCAGCACTGAGGGGGTCGGAAGCGAATTTACATTTTCGCTCTCGAAAGCTGACATCGAAAGGGAGGTATGATAATGTTCTCAATCAACAACTTATTCAACAACGAAAACATGTTGTGCATCAACCAGCTCGGGCAATACCGCGTATACGAGCATCAGCGTGATATGTCGGTTTCTGCATATAATGCAGAAGCTGCGTATTTTTCTGCTGAAATGAATGTCCGACGCAGACAAGTGCTTGTCGAGCTCAACAACACAAGCTGCAAGCTTCAGGCCGGTGCGATGCAATGGACACTCGGAAACGTGTCCATGCAGTCCGGGGTGAATGCCGGAAACTTTTTTGGTAAAGCCATCGGCGCTGCTGTAACTGGCGAGACAATGTCCAAGCCGGAATACACCGGTCAGGGATATGTCATGCTGGAGCCTACATACAAGCATATTCTGTTGGTTGATGTAGCCCAGTGGGGTCAGCTCGTATTGGAGGATGGATTATTCTTAGCCTGTGACAGTACATTGCAGCATAAGGTTGTCAGCCGTAAAAGCCTATCTTCTGCTGTACTCGGAGGCGAAGGATTATTCAACTTAAGCCTTATGGGACAGGGAATCGCCGTTCTGGAAAGTCCGGTTCCGCAGCAGGAGCTTATTATGTTTAATCTCCAAGATGACGAGGTTAAGATTGACGGCAATATGGCGATTGCATGGTCCGGAAGTCTTGACTTTACAGTAGAAAAATCTTCAAAATCATTGATCGGCTCCGCCGTTTCCGGCGAGGGTCTTGTCAATGTATACCGTGGTACCGGTTCCATCCTTATGGCACCAACCGCTAAATAAGGAGGGAGGGCATATAAATGGTAGCACAAAACTTACTTAACAACAGCAACGTTCAGGTAACTGCTGCTTTAGGCGGCATGCAGGTTTTGCAATATATTCAGGATATGAGCGTCAGCACCTCGACATCAAAGATGCAGTATTACATGTCCCGGATGAACGTCAACAAGCGTCAGCTCCTCCTGAATCTGAACGGAAACGGTTATACTATACAAGCAGGCGCCATGCAGTGGACTGCCGGTCAGGTGCAGATGGAAAGCGGTGTAAAGGGGGTCGGCGGTTTCCTTAAGAACATGGCAAAGGCCGCAGTCACAAGCGAAAGCATTGCAAAGCCGATTTATACCGGTTATGGTCAGGTTATGTTAGAGCCTACCTACCGCCACATTCTGCTTACCAATTTGGACGAGTGGGGCGGCAGCGTCGTGTTAGACGACGGACTGTTCCTTGCCTGTGATAACACCGTTCAGCAAAAGGTTGTTGCAAGAAGCAATTTGTCCTCTGCGGTTTTTGGCGGCGAGGGTTTGTTTAACTTAAGCCTAAACGGAAGCGGCATCTGCGCACTTGAAAGCATCGTTCCACGCAGCGAGATCATCGAGATTGTTTTGGAAAATGATACGATGCGTATTGATGGCAACATGGCAATTGCATGGTCCTCTTCTTTGGAATTTACAGTTGAAAAATCATCAAAAAGCCTGATTGGTTCCGCAGTTTCCGGCGAGGGACTTGTCAATGTATACCGTGGCACCGGAAAAATCTGGATGGCTCCGGTTCTTACATCCGGTGGTTCTGCGGGTGAGAGCAGTGTTCAAAATTCAAACGAAACTGCCTCTGAAGGCAAAACCGGTTCTTCCGCTGCAAAGAATGACACCGTCAGCAAGATGGAAAAGCTCGGAAGCTTTTTGGATAAATTTAATTCTTAATTATCTTTATGCATCAAAAAGGGGCTGTCAAATAAGTCCCTGATACAAAACGCCAGTTCCGGCATTTACCGGTTCTGGCGTTTCTTTGTATGAATTGTCAGAATCGCCTCTCTTGTCTGATATTTCATATCTAGGAAATTCCTTTTTACATAATAATCTATCAACACCAAAGATCCTCTTTGGAATAATCATGCATTCTAATTCTATCATCCATTTGAGAAACTAATTTCTCTATATTTTTTTCATTTAATACTTCCATCTAATCACCTTCTAGTTTTATTTTGATATGGATATCTAGGCATTTTCCTTCGATATTTTCAATAAAAATTTTTTCTTCTTCTGTTATTATTTTTTTTAATTTAAAAATTTCAACTTTTGACAATGGCACTTTAAATTCAATTTTCCCTTTTGGATATTTCCTCATTAATATTGAATCATATAATCTTTTTATAAACAAATACCATTGTTGTAAGTTTACATTATCAGATTTATCTGTCAAATAACTTAAACCATCAGCTCTATAAAAAATTAATAATGCTATACTTAAATCACATTTCTTATTAT
>CAZLZH010000012.1:0-48191 GCA_964563955.1 uncultured Bacteroides sp.
AGCAGGACTCACTCTCACACGCACCGCCACCAACCCGACACGTTTCCAGCATCCGGTAGCAGGTACATACAAGAAGGAATGTATCGAGCAGGGTAAGAAGTACTTCTCCGTAGCATCCGGTGGTGGTACAGGCCGTACACTTCACCCGGACAATATGGCAGCAGGTCCTGCTTCATATGGTATGACAGATACACTCGGACGTATGCACAGTGATGCGCAGTTTGCAGGTTCTTCCTCTGTTCCGGCTCACGTTGAGATGATGGGTCTGATCGGCATGGGCAACAACCCGATGGTTGGTGCTACTGTAGCTGTAGCAGTAAGTGTTGAGGAAGCAGCAAAGGCTGGTAAGTTCTAAGGAAAAAACAAGTAAATAAGCGATTTCAAGAGATTCCTAGTCATTGGCTGGGAGTCTCTTTTTTGCTTTTAAATTCATGTGGACGAGAGCAAAAAAATTCGGTAGGAAAGTTTTTTTCAAAAATATCACCTCAAGATAAAAAACCTTTTGCTTTTCGCCATGCGGTGATATTATAATAATTGCAGACGATATATTTGTTTAATGCATTTTGGATATGAATTGATAATATGGTATAGTAAAATAGATGGACGAGGGGGTGTAAACGTGGGTGAATATCTTTTGATGAATAAAGATACTGAATTAGTGGCATTTAGTATTGTTGAAGAATATGGAACAAAAGTTGCGAAACCGAATGAAATTTTAAGTTCCATTAAGTTGCCGATTGGATATAGAGGCATTCAATCATGGATAGAATACAGAAATTTTGCAAAACATAAGGAACATTTAAAGAAATGGCTGAAAGAATGGAATCTGGATGATATTGAGGGTTTCATCCGTGTAACACATTGTCTGTCATTAAATGATTCTTTTTGGGTTAAACCACAGAATTCTAATCTGAAGTGGGATGATGTGAATTTGTATAATAATCAGTTTGATGATGTGGTATCTAGGACGGCTTTTGAAACGGGGCTTAATGGATTGAAATTATCATCCACTTCTCCGGAATTCACATCCGAGGGTAGTTTTGAAAAATGTTGGATAAAAGAAAATGATGGTATTTACTTGTATAAGAAAGGAAGTAGCGGATTTTCGAATGCAGGACTGGAGCCATTTTCGGAGTATTATGCAGCGCAAATCGCATCGATTATATGTGGAGATGTGGTTGCTTATGATTTGAAAAAATATAAGGGTACATTAGTATCTTGTTGTAAAATGTTTACAAATGAAAATGAGGGATTTGTGCCTTTTTACAGATTTGTGAAGTATAGAGATTCGGTTAGTTATGGAGAAATTCTTGAGTTTTGCAGCAAGTATAAGTGTCAAGAGCAATTTAAGGAAATGATTGTATTGGATAGTATTATTTTGAATCATGATAGACACTTGGGAAATTTTGGGTTTATTGTAGACAATGATACTATGGAAATAAAGCGATTTGCACCAGTATTTGATCACAATATGTCTTTGTTGTGTAGAGCGACAGATGATGAGTTTATAAATGGGTATAAAAAATATGTTACAGAGATGAATTTGGGACATAAATTGGGTGGTGATTTTCTTTCTGTTGCGAAAAGCATGATGACAGATACGATATATCAAAAGTTGCGAAATGTTTCAAAAATGATATTGCAGCCGAATGAAAAATATAATTTTAACAAAGAACGTATGATTGCTTTGAATAAGATTATATGGGAACGAACAACATGTATGTTGCATGATAGAAAAAAGAATAGCGAATATTGATTCACGCCGGTTATTTAATTTGACAAATAAATTCTTGTATGGCACTATTTGACCATAAAGTAAGCGTGAGAGGTTCGATTTATGTTTTGGACGTTGTCCATACATTTTAGCTGTTCCAAGTCATGGGCTGATACCTTTACAGATTTTGTTTTAATATCATTCTGACTTTTTGTAATCATGTACTTTACTTTAAACATTTTTTCTTTCATAATGAATCCTCCTGTTTTTTATTTTTTGGTTAAAATGTTTCGAAACATTCATTTATGATCATGTACCGATTTTACCATTTTTTTTGGATTCTTATATCAATTTCATAAGATTTACGTTAATATATTTATATGAAAAATAAAGTTACAAAAAAAGAAGTCAATGATATAGCGATTCATAATCGGGAAATGCAATTCCGTCATCATAGCAGCAATGAGAATTTAGAGCCTTTTTTGCTTGTCAAGCAAGGAAAACGGGATTCTGTTGCGGTATTGCAAAAAAATGATGAATTGCATAATACCGGATTACTTTCCCATGATCCATTGCGAAATATGCGGTATCTTTTTGTCTGTACGGCTGCGCATGCCACAATTTATGCCATACAGGGCGGTCTTGATTCTGAGATGGCATATAACATCAGTGATCTTTTTATTCAACGTATGGATGAACTGGCAGATATAAAGGATATTCAATCTTTGAAATATGAGATGGTTGACTATTTTGCAAAGGAAGTTGCAGATGTCAAAAAGAAAAAAATCTATTCTGTTATTATAATACAATGTATAGAGTATATAGATTTTCATCTGCATGAAAAAATAACGCTTGACGATCTTGCAAAACATCTTGACCGCAATCCATCCTATATTTCAACATTGTTTAAAAAGGAAATCGGGAAAACGCTGTCAGCTTATATACTGGAACAAAAAATAAATGTTGCAAAGCAGCTGCTTTGCAATATCAATTATTCATATTCCGACATTAGCAACATTTTGGCGTTCTCTTCACAAAGCTACTTTATTTCTGTGTTTAAAAAAGAAACAGGCGTTACGCCAAAGGAATACCGGACTTTGTGCACGAATTAGAAACGCGCCGCCTGCCCTTTTGATGTTCTGATTGTTTTGCTTTTTCTATATTTCAGGTGGCAGAATTCTGAGAATTTCATACTATAATATGATAGATATTATAGCAGGTATCATATGTTTCGATATAATTGTCATGGGATGCAGAGGATAAACATAAATACGGTATTGGCAAAAAGACCGAATGCAATGGCACATATTGCGGGAAGTGAGAAATATCCGGAGATTATCGGCGTGGTTCGGTTTTATCAGTTGAATATCGGTGTGCTTGTTGTGTCAGAGGTCATGGGACTGCCGGAATCAAAGGATGTATGCATGAGTCCTGTGTTTGGTTATCATATTCATAGCGGTAAATATTGTGCGGGGAATCGGGAGGATGCATTTGCGGATGCGATGGCACATTGCAATCCGGATGATTGTGAGCATCCGTATCATGCAGGAGATATGCCGCCGCTTTTTGGAAATTGCGGATACGCATATTCGGTATTCCTTACAAATCGGCTTTGCGTGGAGGAAATTATCGGAAGAACCGTGATTATCCATTTGCATCCGGATGATTTTCATTCACAGCCGTCGGGAGAGTCCGGAATGAAAATTGCCTGCGGCATGATAAAGAGAAATTAAAATGTGAATAATCATAAAAAGAAGCTTGTAAAATATGCTTAAAAATGTAAAAATAAAAGCGGCAATATGAAAATACACATAAAATGATGCCGATAGAGCATGAGAATAATACAGACGAACTGGAGCGGATAGAATATGGAAATTAAAATTCGAAGGTACGAGCAGGCAGATTTACAGGCAATGATTGCAATATGGAATGAAGTTGTCGAGGAAGGAATCGCATTTCCACAGGAGGAAATGCTTGATGAACAGAGTGGACAGGCATTTTTTGCATCGCAGACATATTGCGGGGTGGCAGAGGATGAAAATTGTACGATTTTGGGGCTTTATATTCTGCATCCAAACAATGTGGGACGATGTGGACATATTTGCAATGCCAGTTATGCCGTTTCGAAAAACAGCAGAGGGCTTCATATCGGCGAGAAGCTCGTGAAGGATTGCTTGGAGCAGGCAAAAAAAGAGGGCTACGGAGTATTGCAGTTTAATGCGGTGGTGGAAAGTAATACGCACGCCAGACATCTTTATGAGCGGCTTGGGTTTGTCCGGCTTGGTACAATTCCAAATGGGTTTCGCATGATAGATGGAAGCTATGAAGCGATTTGCCCATATTATCATGAATTATAGACGTCGGAAAATTGTATGTGAGTTGTTTATTTTATCTGCTTATTATGCTATAATAATTATATAATTTGTCTAATTTTTCCAAGAATATATATTGAGGAGTGTTATATATGGAAGTCATGCAAAAGATGTTTCGCTATATCATAGCCAGAGAGGACATTCTGATTATGCTCTGGGAACGTGAAAATGGATGGCAGACGGCGACAAATAAATGTACGGTATTAAAGGATGCGGATCTGTCACAGGTAGACTTGTATCGTTTGCAGGATTGGGTGTATAAAGAGGATGCGGCGGCATTTCGAATTTTTTTGGGACAGATTGATGCTGTGATTGACGGGAGACCATGTGGAATTTCAAAGGATGAAGAGAAGGTGGCTGTTGCTGTGCGGTTGCTTTCGCAGGATGGCAGCTATATCTATCAAAATATAGATTGTTGGTTGGAACGTGAGGATGGAAGGCTCGTTCGTATATTTGTTATGACAGAGCCGCTGGATGTCAAGGAAATACATCGGATTCGAATCGCTGAGACGTTTACATCAGATCGAGATCCTATGCTGATTCAACAACAGGCAATCGAGCTGATACAGGCAAATCCGGACATGAAATTTGCGGTTGTACAATTTGATGTAGCAAAGTTTAAGATAATTTTTTCGGAATATGGAGAGAAAAAGGCATCGGAGCTGTTGAATTTCTTTATCGCAACGCTCAAGATTATATGTAATAAATACCAGGTATACACCAGATTGTCGGCAGATGTGTTTATGATTATCACACCGTATGAGAATGAACAAAGCCTGTATGATTTTGTGGAGCTTTTGGACAGTCATTTGCTCGGATATGAGGGGATGCAGTACCGTATCGTGTATGGCATTTGTTATATTGGCGATTTATCCAGAGGACTTCGGCAGTATGGAGATGCGGCAGCTATGGCAAGACAGAACATCAAGACAAATGTTTTGCAGAAGGTTGCATTTTATCGGTCGGATTTAAAAAAGAATATATCGACAAGTAAGTTTATTGAGGATAACATGAACCGCGCGCTCAAGGAGGGCGAGTTTGTGATGTATTTACAGCCAAAATTCCGGATTGATGATGGAAAACCAATCGGGGCCGAGGCGCTGGTCAGATGGGTGATGGAAGGACGCGGCGTCGTATCGCCGAGCGATTTTGTTCCGGTGTTTGAGAAAAACGGATTCGTTGTGAAGATGGATCAGTATGTATGGGAGGAGGCTTGCAAGCTCATCCGGAGATGGATTGACGCAGGGATAGAGCCGATGCCAATCTCCATCAATGTTTCAAGAAAGCACTTGAGCAATACAGAGTTTATTGGGGTTTTGGATGCGTTAATTAAAAAATACGATATTCCAAAGGAGCTGCTGGAAATCGAGATTACCGAGACGATAAACGAGTCAGGAATCTCGGAAAGCATGAAGATGCTGAAAGAGCACGGCTTTACCTTGCTGATGGATGATTTCGGATCGGGTTATTCCTCACTCAACACATTGAAGAATACGCAGTTTGATGTCATTAAGATGGATAGATTTTTTTTGAATGATTTTATCAGCTCCGACCGTGGTCAGAAAATCGTAGAGTATACGATTAAGATGACGAAGGCGATCGGATTGGAAATGGTTGCAGAAGGTGTCGAGACGAAGGAACAGGCAGAATTTCTTCGTATGTGCGGCTGCCATATGGCACAGGGATATTATTATGCAAAACCGATGTCGGCAAAGGAGTTTGAGGATAAATACATAAGGTTTTAGGAAACCATATTTAAAATATTATATTTAGGGGATAGAAACGTGTCAGTGAGCAGACAATTTAGAAAATATGTATCGCGAAATGTGTTTGGCATGGTCGGGATTTCTCTTTATATTCTGGCGGACACATTTTTTATCTCGGAGGCAGTCGGCGCAGATGGTATCACTGCGCTGAACCTCGTTTTACCGATGTATAGTCTTATATATGCCTTTGGTGCTATGCTCGGCACGGGTTCGGCGATTCGGTATTCAATTGCAAGAAGTCAGGACAATGCGGAAGCGGATTCTTTTTTTGTAAATGCATTGTTTTTTGGAACGCTGATTGGTCTTTTCTTCATTGGTCTCGGTGCGTATATGCCGGAGCAGATCATGCGATGGCTCGGAGCAGATGCGGATATTGTACAGGTGGGAGTCGGTTATACCCGTATTTTTATGTTGTTTGCACCCTGCTTTATCTGGAATCATATTTGCAATGCATTTGTCAGAAATGATGGTGCGCCGACAACCGCTATGGCGTCAACGCTTTTGGCAAGTCTGTTTAATATTGTGATGGATTATGTATTTATGTTTCCGCTTAAGCTGGGAATGGCAGGAGCGGCGCTTGCGACCGCCATCTCACCACTAATCGGGATCCTGATTTGCTGTAAGCATCTGCTTTCCAAACGCAGTCATATTTCGCTCAGATGGAAAATGCCGTCCTTTCGCAGGTTGGCCGCAAGCTGTCAGGTTGGTATCTCGGCATTTGTCGGTGAGATATCGTCCGGAGTCATCACTATTATTTTTAACATGCTGATTCTCAGACTTGCAGGAAATATCGGCGTCGCTGCATATGGCGTTGTGGCGAATCTTGCACTTGTGGCAGTTGCTGTCTGCAATGGTATCGCACAGGGAATGCAGCCTTTGGTAAGCCAATATTACGGGCAGAGCCGGTCGCGGGAGATAAGACAGGTGTTAAGGCTTGGAATCTGCGTTACGCTTGTGTTTGCGGTTGCTCTTTTGATGTGTATATATGTATGGACAACCCCGATTGCGAATTTGTTCAATCGGGATCATAATCCGCTCTTGACAGAGCATGCACAGCATGGGCTGCGGCTTTATTTTATCGGCTTTTTGTTTGCAGGACTCAATATTGTAGGGACAAGTGTATGCAGCGCGATTGAGGCGGCGAAGCCTGCATTCATCATTTCAATTCTGCGCGGATTTGTACTAATCAGCTTATGCGCGTTTGTTTTGGCAAAGCTGTTTGGGATGACCGGCGTATGGATTGCATTTCCGGTAACAGAGGCACTGACGCTTATTGTTACGATTGTAGCTATCAAATATTTGAAAATATAAGGAATTTAAAAATAAGGAGGAAATCACATGCCATTTATCAATTCAAAAATCAGTACATCTCTTTCAGATGTGCAGGAAAAGGAAATCAAAACAAGGCTCGGACAGGCAATTACCGCGATTCCGGGAAAATCGGAGAGCTGGCTTATGGTCGGCTTTGAGCCGGAGTATAAGCTTTATTTTCGAGGAGATGATTCCCAGCCGATGGCGATGGTGGAAGTCAGTGTATATGGAAATGAGAATCCGTCTGCTTTCTCAAAGCTGACGGGGTTAATCTGTGACATATTCAAGGATGTGCTTGGTATCGCACCGGATCATGTCTATGTCAAATATGATGCAGTCAGCAACTGGGGCTGGAACGGTGGCAATTTTTAGGTGCTGGTTAGGAGGAAACATGGCGTTCAAGAGCGTAAATGAAATCGAAGGGTTTCGATTCGATGATTGTCAGATCAGTCGTTTTGAAGTAAACGAACAGGGGATAAGGCTGGAGCTTGAGGCGTTAATCGTAAAGGCTGATAATTCTCAAAATACGAACTACACGGAAAGCTATGCGGCGACCGCCGAAATGAATCTTTGTGCGGGGAAGCTGTTGCAGGGCATAAAGGATGGATATAAATATTACGATGCAAATGATGTTTTGTTGTCCGAGGTTGCAGATACCGAGCTTTCGGATGAGGCACTGCATGCATTTCCGAAGCAGTGTGCAGGTGCGTACCTGTATGAGATGGCAAAAGAGGATGAAACGGAAAACGGCTATAGCTATACGCTCGGAATCGAATTTGAGGATATGGAGGATCATACCGTTGGCGATTCGTATCGGTTGCGTGTAGGATTTGAAAAGGCAGTTGTTACATGGGAGCGCTATTTGAATCGTGTGCAGACAGGACAGCAATAAAATAACGGGATTGCATATCACCGGCAGCACTGGTTTCGGCGCTGCCGGTTTGCTTACGAAGCATGGCAAAAGGAGGACAAAACGTGGAGATAAAAGCAGTTGTGACCTTAAAAAGGGGCGAGGGACGAACCATAAAGGCAGGGGGCTTGTGGATTTACGATAATGAGATTGAAAGCATCATGGGAAGTGTACAGGATGGCGAGCTTGTGAGGGTGCAGGATTTTGACGGATATCCGATGGGAATCGGCTTTCTCAATCGAAAGTCTAAAATTATGGTGCGGATGCTTACAAGAAATTCGAAACAGGAAATCAATGAAGAGTTTTTCCGTATGCGTGTAAGAAATGCATGGGAATACCGAAAAAAGACGGTTGACACCGATAGTTGTCGTGTGATTTTTGGAGAAGCGGATTTTTTTCCGGGGCTTGTTGTAGATAAGTTTTCGGATGTATTAGTCGTGGAATCGCTCGCACTTGGAATTGATATGTGGAAGCTTATAATCGTCAGGCTCTTGAAAGAGATACTTGCAGAGGATGGCATCGTAATTCGCGGTGTTTATGAGCGAAGCGACGCAAAGGTGCGGGAAAAGGAAGGCATGGAACGCTGCAAGGGGTTTATCGGTGAGCCATTTGATACAAAGGTCGAAATCGTGGAAAATGGTGTGCATTATATCGTCGATGTTCAGGACGGACAAAAAACCGGATTCTTTCTTGACCAAAAATATAACCGGAAAGCGATTCACAAGCTATGCAAGGATGCGGAGGTTTTGGATTGTTTTACCCACACCGGCTCCTTTGCGTTAAATGCCGGTATTGCAGGCGCAAGACATGTAACAGGAGTGGATGCCTCGGAGCTTGCAGTCGAGCAGGCGCGTGAAAATGCAGCACTAAACGGACTTTCAGACCGTGTGGAGTTTTTGTGTGAGGATGTATTTGAGCTGCTTCCGAGACTCGAACAGGAGGGAAAGCAATATGATGTTGTCATCCTTGATCCTCCGGCATTTACAAAGTCGAGAAGCTCTGTTAAGAATGCAGTGAAAGGATATCGTGAGATTAACCTGAGAGGCATGAAGCTTGTGAAGGATGGAGGCTTTCTTGTAACCTGCTCGTGTTCCCATTTTATGGATTATGAGTTATTCACAAAAACGATTCGTCAGGCGGCAAATAACGTGCATAAGCGCCTGCGTCAGGTGGAGTTTCGGCAGCAGGCACCGGATCATCCGATTTTGTGGGCAGCAGACGAGAGCTATTACCTCAAATTTTATGTGTTTCAAGTCTTGTCCTAAGGGGGACCGCGCGAAGCGTGGTGGATGCCTTAGGACCGACCCACGGAGCAGGGAAATTGGTGGGACATTTGATTGACAAAATATGACATCTGATTTACTATAGATAAAAAATAAAAGAGAGGACTGATTTTTATGGGTATTGTTTCTTTATTATTGGCAGTTGCAGGTATAGCGACAACGATTGTACATTATACCAATAATAATATGGTGCTGGGTGCTTTCAGTGATTTTTTTTTTGTTGTTTCCTATGTTCTTGGAACTGTGGATATGAAAAAACAGGAAAAAAACGGCGGCATCAATGCGGAGATGTTTAATCCGGGTATGCTTGGACATGGAATGTCTTCCGTTGTATTTATCGTATGTGGGATTATGTGTGCGATTGCATATTTCGGATAACGATACATAGGGTGCAGGCAGCGGATTTTAAAACGAAGGATTGGTGGGTGATACATGGATACGCAACAGGCGATTGATAATTTAGAGAGCTTAAGGCAGCAATACAGGAAACTGTTTATGTGTGGGGTTGTTTGCGTTATATTGTTTTTTATAAGTTTTTTCGCGATACGCTCATCGCTACAGATAATCATTTCATTGGTCGTGTTTGCAGTAGTGTTTGTGTTTATCAAAAAGCTTAACGTGATTGAAAAGCAATTTCAATATATGTACAAGGAGACGTTTGCAAAAAGCGTTTTGTTTGATTTTTTTACGGATGTAACGTGTGATTGGAATGTCGGTTATTCGGAACAGGCGGTTGATAAAATCGGACTCACGCAAAGAGGTAATCGCTTTTTTTCTGAGGATTATATCAGAGGTCAGTATGAAGCTGTTCCGTTTCAGCAGTCAGATGTCGTCGTGAAGCACGTTGTTCGGTCAGGAAAACAGACGCATACGTATACTTATTTTAAGGGGAGAATGTTTTCGTTTGATTTGCAAAAAAACGATATTGGTTCGGTAGCGATTTTCTCAAAAAGCTTTCTGTATCCGGGAAATTGCAATGGTATGCGGCATGAGAAGACGGAGATGGAAAGTCAGGAATTTAACAAGAGATTTAAGGTTAGATCCATAAATCCGCACGATGCCTTTTATGTATTGACACCGCAGATGATGGAGTGTATTGAGCATCTGGAGTATACATATGGAAATGTAGCGATGCGGTTTATCGGTGGAAAGCTGCATGTCGCAATCAATACATCCGGAAATGCGTTTGATGGAAATATTCGTAAACCGATTGTGTATGTGGATGAGAAAAATAAAATTATACGAGACTGTAATGTGATTGTTGATATTGTTAAGACTTTGAAATTTGCGTAAAATAGACAATATAATAGTAGGAGGAAACAAGAATGGATAAAGTGATTATTGCCGTTGTTTGTGTATTGGTCGTGATTGTGATCTGGTACATAGCTGTTGCAAACAGTATAAAGGTTGTGGAGCTGAAGGTGCAGGAGGGCGAATCCGGTATTGATGTCGCTCTTACAAAACGATATGATGTTTTGACAAAGATGCTTGATACGGTAAAGGGATATCAGCAGCATGAGAAGGATGTTTTGACCGAGATTGTCAGGCTTCGAAGCGGAATGACGATGGCAGAGAAAAATGAGATGAATCATTCAATGGATCTGCTCACGAAGGACATAAATATTTTGGCAGAGAATTATCCGGAGCTTCGTTCCAATACAAACTTTGTCGAGCTGCAGAAGGCTATCATAGATGTAGAGGAGCATTTGCAGGCGGCAAGACGCCTCTACAATGCAAATGTAAATGCATACAATAAAAAGATTGTTGTATTTCCAAACAGTATTGTGGCAAATAATATGCATGCCGGGAAAAAGGAATTTTTTGAGGCAGAGGAAGCAAAGAGACAGGATGTTAAGATGAGCTTCTGATTTTACAGGCAAAAGGAAAGCCGGGTATGATATTCATATCCGGCTTTTGCTTTGATATTTTACAGTACTTTTGACAGGAAATCCTGTAGACGTGCATTTTTCGGATTGCCGAAAAATTCCTCCGGCGTTCCGGTTTCAAGAATCTGCCCGTCATCAATAAAAAGTACCTTGTTGGCGACCTCTTTTGCAAATCCCATCTCATGGGTTACGATAATCATGGTCATGCCTTCCTTTGCCAGTGCTTTCATTAAGTCAAGTACTTCGCCGACCATCTCAGGGTCCAAGGCGGAGGTTGGCTCATCAAACAGAATGACATCCGGATTCATGGCAAGCGCACGGACAATGGCAACTCGCTGCTTTTGACCGCCGGAGAGTGTGGAGGGATAGACATTCGCCTTGTCAGACAGACTGATCCGTTCCAAAAGCTCCTCAGCCTTTTTACGTGCATTTGCAACGATTTCTGCTTTTGTTGTCGTAATCGGAAGCTTTTCCTGTTTTTCCTTTCGGAACAGATTGGTAAGTGGCAGAAAACGATTGTGCCGCTTGGCTTTTATCAAATCCTGACACTGTACATGTACCGGAGTCAGCATGATATTCTGAATAACCGTTTTGTTATTATATAGGTTGAAGTGCTGAAACACCATGCCCATATGGCGGCGATGGATGTTGATATCAACCCTCGGGTCTGCAATATCGACGCCGTTAAAGATAATCTGTCCGCCGGTTGGATCCTCCATACAATTCAAGCAACGTAAAAATGTACTTTTTCCGGAACCTGAAGGCCCAATCACAACCATGATATCGCCTTTTTCAATTGTGACATTGATGCCCTTTAAGACCTCATTGTCACCAAAATGTTTTTCCAGATTAATGACTTCTATCACTCTTTCTCAGGCTCCTTTCCATTATTTTAATACCAAGACTGATAATGAGCACAAGAACGATATAAATCAGCGCCATAACCAGATATGGAATCATAAATTCGTAGCTGTTGCTTCCGATGTAATTAAATGCGACATATAAGTCTGTGGCACCGACAAAGCTGACAACGGATGTTTCCTTTATCAAAGAAATAAATTCGTTTCCCAGAGTTGGGAGGATATTTTTTACTGCCTGTGGAATGACAATCATGCGCATGGTTGTAGCAAAGCTGAGTCCCATTGCGCGACCGCCCTCCATCTGTCCCGGGTCAACGGATAGAATACCGCTTCGCATAATTTCCGATATGTAAGCGCCGCTGTTTAACCCAAATACCAAAATAGAAACCTGCACACCGGTCATATGCGCACCCATAAGCGGCAGCATAACGTAATAAAATACAAGCAGCTGGACAACCATAGGGGTTCCCCGGAATAAGGCTACATAGAAACGGCATATAGCATCTAAAATACGTGGAAGCCGTTTGTATTTCGGGATGACTCGCGCGGTTGCAATCAGGGTACCGATTACAACACCGATAATCAAACCGAGAACCGCAATGGTCAACGTATTTTTCAGTCCCTCAAGAACCTTGACATATCCTCTGTTATCTATGAATATTTCTATGAACTTTTGAATCTTGTTTGCTATATCTCCCATGAAATATCCTTTCAAGTTGCTTACTGCATTTCGTTAATTGCAGAAGAGATGCTTGCAGCAGGAGCGGAATCGATGATGACGTAATTGATATTACCGTTTAACAAATCCTGTACAGCGAGCGAACCGTTCTTGTAGCCGACAGTTTCCATTTTGAAGCCTTCAAAGCCCCAGTCATCATCACCCTCACAATAAAATTGTCCGGTTGTACCTGTCTGTACACCAACCTTCATATCGGAGCCCTTCTCCTTGAGGATTGCTTCAATCTCAGCAGCCTCCTTGCAACTGTCAAATTCTGTGTTGTCAGATGTGACAATCAGTCTCTGGGAAGCACTGTAATAGGAATCGGAGAAGTTTACATATTCTTCACGATCCGGCTTAATTGTAAGACCTGCCATAGCGATATCGCACTTCTGCTGACCAACGGACAGACAAACAGCATCAAAGTCCATGTTTTGAATCACAAGCTCTTTGCCAAGTTTTTCTGCAAGCTTCTGAGCAATCTCCATGTCGATTCCGTAGTAATCCTCGCCCTTTGTATATTCGAACGGCTCAAAGGCAGCATTGGTTGCAACAACAAGCTGATCCTTGCTTTCGTCATATGCGGCAGACTTTACAGCTATCGGAGTGCCATCGCCGAAATAGTGGCTACAGATTTCATCAAATGTTCCGTCAGACTTCATGTCCTTGATAAAGCTGTTGACCTCATCCAAAAGCTCAGGCTGTGTCTTGTCAACACCAAATGCGTATTCCTCGTCTGTAAGGTCAATCTCAATTACCTTTGCAGTTTTCTTGGAGGAATTTCCGTCTTCACTCTTGCTTCCGCATGCTGTCAGCGCTGTCATTGCCATAACAGCAGACAATGTCATCGCTAAAATTTTTTTCAGTTTTTTCATACTATAATACTTCCTTTCTTTGCATATATGACATCATATGAAGCACGCTGATGCGTGCGTAGGTCGTCGAGCTCCGCTTGCCGACAAAACTTAATATATCATTCTATGTAGAAAAATGCAATTAAAGACTTAAAAAAACTAAAATGTGCAAAATAATTGTGATTATAAAGTTGATATGTGGTATGATACATATAACTGATTGTATATTATGTTTTTATACATTTGGTTATTTATCGAAAAACGGGGGGAATCAATATGACGTACGAAGAAGTATTTCAGAAATTTAAGGACACATTTAAAAATGCAGATGTGAGTCGTGTGAACGAACATCTTGCATATCAGTTCAATATCAAGGGGGAGGGAGCAGGCGCATTTTATGCGGAAGTAAAAGATGGCAAGCTTTTTATCGAGCCATATGAATATTATGATCGTGATGCGGCATTTAGCTGTACCGCAGATACATTGTTTAAAATTATAAGCGGTAAGCTTGATCCGGTACTTGCATTTACATTGGGAAAGCTAAAAGTGGATGGAAGTATCGAAAAGGCATTAAAAATCAAAGAACTTATCTAGCGCTTATTGTTTCGGGAGCCGAGCTGCCAAAAGGCAACGGCGCTCGCTGCGGCAACGTTGAGGGAATCTACGCCGTGAGACATCGGTATTTGAACGGTGTAATCACAGTCCTCAATCGTCTGTTCGGCGAGACCGTCTCCTTCTGTGCCAAGTATGATGGCAAGCTTATCCTCCGCCATCAGACGAGGGTCGTCGATGGAAACGGAATCTTCCTTTAATGCCATCGCAACGGTTTTGAATCCAAATTGTTTTAACATATGGGTATAGGAAAGAGGCTGCTTTTGCGGCTTCTTTTTATTGTCAATATATGTCCATGGTATTTGGAATACAGTGCCCATACTGACGCGGATAGCGCGTCGGTAGAGCGGGTCGCAGCAATTAGGTGTAAGAAGTATGGCATCTATATTCAGCGCGGCCGCGGAACGGAAGATTGCTCCGATATTGGTTGGATTTACGATATCTTCGAGCACAGCGATCCGGCTTGCCGGTGTACAAATCGCCTGCACAGATGGCAGCGGCTTTCGTTTCATGGCGCATAACAGCCCCCGTGTCAGCTTATAGCCGGTAAGTGCCGTCAGGACATCAAAGGGGGCAGTAAAAACCGGAAGATCGTCATATTCTGCAAAAACCGGAAGGACATCTTTGTCGAGCTGTCGGTCCTCAACTAAAATCGAGATTGGTGTATAGCCTGCATCAAGTGCGCGGGAAATGACAACCGGACTTTCGGCGATAAAGATACCTTCAGTCGGTTCATTGATATGCAGAAGCTGCGCTTCCGTAAGTCTTGCATAGATATCAAGCTCCGGTGCATCAAAATTTGCTATCTGAATAATGTCTGGCATGGATTCTCCTGAAACTTCATGTAATCTTTTAACAAAATATTATAATGTTGAGGATTTACTGTGTCAAATGCATGTATATGCTGTTTGTTGCAAAAAGCTGTAAAATGTCATAAAATAGTAGCTAAAATAAAACAGGTAGAAATTATATATTTGTCATGGAGGAAAAATGATAGAGCTTAATTCTTATTTTAAGAGTGTTTTGGAACAGGATTTATGTGCGGTTGTCATTTGTAATCTGGAGCATGAGATTATCTATATGAATCCGGCGGCAAAGCGAAGATATGCAAACCGGGGCGGAGAAAAGCTGCTTGGTAAAAGTCTGTTGGAATGTCATAATCATGAGTCGCAGGAGCTGATTCGGAAAGTTGTCGGATGGTTTGCTGAAACGCCGGAACACAATCGGATATTTACAGGACACAATCCGAAAGAAAACAAGGATGTGTATATGATTGCACTTCGTGCGGAGGACGGGACATTGATCGGATATTATGAAAAACATGAATATCGGAATGCAGAAACGGAAAAACCGTATCAATTTTTTTGATTTTTCTTTGGAGGAGGTAAATATTATGGGTTTTTTTGAGAATATCAATGTGATAGAATTATTTGATAATGAAAGTGACTATGGTAAGGAATTTAGGTTTGGTGAAATAACGGATGATTTGATCGACAGAGCCGAAAAAACGTTAGGATATAAGCTGCCAAAATCGTATATAGAATTATTGAAAATTCAAAATGGCGGAGTAATTGACGATAAGTTTTCTGAAAGCTGGTTGGCAGTGATTTATGGAATTGGTCCCAACGCAGATTCTTTTAACGGATTGGAGGAAATGTTTGAGAATTGGAGAGAAGAATGGGAATATCCGGACATAGGTATTCCTTTTGGAGAAACGGAATCCGGCGGTCATGATATGTATTATATGGATTGCAGAACTGTTGATGTGGATGGAGAACCAAGAATTGTCAGAATTGATAATGAACAGGATAATCGTATTTATTTTGTTGCAGATAATTTAGAGAAATTTTTAGAGATGATATATAACAATCAGAATACGCAGGGAATACCGGACTGATATAATATGGGATGTTTAAATATGATTCGAAAACAGATAAAATTTTATGGTCGTGTGCAGGGTGTCGGGTTTCGATATAAGGCAAGACATATGGCGGACGCCTTTGGGCTGACGGGATTTGTTCACAATGAATACGATGGAAGTGTCCGGATGGAGGTGCAGGGTGAGGAAGCAATGATTGACCGCCTGCTTTTGACCTTGCAGCAGGACAGATACATTGAAATTCATGATATGAAAATAAAAAAGCTGGCAGTTGATGAGATGGAACGAAGCTTTCGGGTACGATAGAGAAGTGTGCGAAATTCCAATAAAATTTACAATACAACGGATCAGAAAGTTATCTTTGGTTAGTTTTATGTTTATTAACTTTGGTAAATTGGGAGGATATACGGAGATGGAAGCATGGTATTATGAAGTTGTAAGTATCGATGGAGATTATGCAAATTTAAAGAGAACCGATATAGAGACAGAGGATTTGAAGCTCGTGGCAAGAGCGTTGCTTCCGGCAGAAATATCAGAGGGAACAAAGCTGAAATACGAATTTTTGCAATATGAAATTATTTGATTTGCTATTTTGATGACGATGAAATATATGGCTACACATTTTATGCGTTTCGCAACTACCTAGTGAATGTAAATAAGAAAAGACGGAGGAAACAAGAATGACAGAAAGAACGATAAACACATTGAAGCTTGTAATCAATATTTTGATTATACTGTATTTTGGAATTTTGTTAGTGGAGCGAACACAAAGTCTTGTCCGGGCAGGCTCAAAAAAGGTTTTGTTTACAGATGGTATTCACAACTATATGGCAGGACTTTGTTTCTTTTCCTTCTTAGGAACAGTTGTATTGTGCATAGCAAAGGCAGTCTGCATGAGCCGATTTTCACAGGAGAATCTGACACAGTCGCAGAGCCTTTCCCATTATGCTATGATTCAGCTTGTTTTGCTGTGTATGGCAGTTGGCTGTATTTTGTTGTCGGGAATGGTTCATACGGAATACTCGATACCGGGGATACAGTTTGGCGCATATGGAATGCTGATTATCGGCATGCTGCTTCAGGTGATTATTCAGCAGGATATTTTGACACCGGGAAGGAGAGGGCTTACGCTCCTTTATATTGTGGCATTTTCCATGGCAATTCCGGTTGTATACCCGTCGGAAGTGAAATATAAGCTTGTATTTCATATTACGGAAGCAATCGTTTCCTTTGGAATGGTTGTGTTGTTTTCAATCATGTTATATGCACTGTTTTCCGGACAGTATGCGCTGATTTTACATCCTGCATTTGTAGTGATTGCACTGGTTGGGGATATTCTGGTTCTTGCACTTCGTTGGAATGAGGAAATCAATTGGTTTGTACTTGTATCGCTGGCGGTCGCGGTAGTGACGTGGATTGCGGCCGCGATTTATGTGCGCCTGGCGATTCGATAAAGGGTGAGTTGGAAATGACGGACTATCACAAAGATATGTGGTAGTCTGTTTTTTTCGATTTAAGGATTATTTAATAAATGAAATAGTATATTAAATTCATCGGTCAGGACATTGTGTCCGGAACACAAATAAAAGATTTGGAGGAATGTGCTATGTTTTGGAATATTCTGAAAAAGGATCTGAAGCGAAAAAAGACGATGAATATTATCCTGTTTCTTTTCATGATGCTTGCATCTGTGTTTGTGGCAAGCGGTCTTAGCAACATCGTGACGGTCATGAATGGAACAGATTATTTTCTGGATATCGCCGGGGTTGGAGATTACAACGTAATCACGCAGCATGATGATGGCGGCGTTACGGCGATTCTTGACGCGGAAACAGAGGTTTTAAGCTACAAAACAGAGGATATCGTATTTGCGTCGAAGAATAATCTGTTGGCGGATGGAAGAGAGGTGGATATCAAAAATACACTTTTGATGCAATCCATTGACAATGACGGAATCAAATATTTTGATACAGATAATCGAGAAATCCATGCGGTAAAGGAGGGGCAGGTGGTAATCTCCGGATCGTTTCTGGAGAACAACAATCTGCAAATCGGGGATGTCGTCACAATCTCGCATGGGGAGACAACACTTGAGGTCGAGATCGCAGGTATATGCAAGGATGCTCTGCTTGGCTCTGATTTTATGGGCAATACACGCTTTTTGCTGAATGATACGGATTTCAGAACATTTGCAGATGATGAGGCACTCGCGGAATACCGGGGCAAGATATTTTATATCAAAACGAATGATAAATCGAAGCTTGCATCGGCTCTTACGACAGCCGATAATATATTGTTTGACGGAACGAAGCAGGTAATTCGCATGTGTTATGTCATGGATATGGTCGTGGCATTCGTCGTGCTTGTCCTGAGTGTATGTCTCGTAATCATATCGTTTGTTACAATCCGGTTTTCTATCACATTCTCCATCATGGAGGATTATCGGGAGATTGGTGTAATGAAGGCAATCGGAATTTCGAATCCGAGAATCCGCGGTATGTATATCGTGAAATATCTGACACTTGCGGTCGCAGGTGCGCTGGTCGGATTTGGACTTAGTATTCCGTTTGCGGATCTGATGCTCCGGCAGGTAAGCAGTAAAATGGTGCTTGGAAATCATGGCGGAATCGTAATCAATCTCATTGGTGCGCTGCTTGTCGTTTTGGTATCTGTCCTGTTTGCTTACCTATGCACAGGAAGGGTAAAAAAATCGACGCCGGTGGATGCGATCCGCAGTGGGCAGACGGGAGAACGATACCGGAAAAAGGCTGTTTACCGGATTGGAAAAAGTCATGTAAGACCATCTATGTATATGGCAATCAATGATGTGCTGAGTGCGCCGAAGCGATTCCTTACGATTATGATATCATTTTTCATCTGCTCCATATTCGTGCTTGGCGTTGTGATTACTACCCAGACGATGAAAAGTAAGAATCTGATTTCCTCGTTTTGTCAGGAAAGCGATGTCTACATGGTAGATGAGGAACGGGTTATGAAATGTATGGTAGAGGGCGGCGAACAGGTGCTTGCCGGACAGTTTGCAGAGCTTGAGCGAACACTTGCGGATGCAGGTATGCCCTGTGCGGTCAGCATAGAAGCGCAGTATAAATATAAGATTGCCGTTCAGGGAAAGCCGTATAAGATAACCTGTCTGCAAGGGGTAAATAGAAAAGCATCCGAATATGAATATACAAAGGGAACGGCTCCGACCAATGGAACGGAGGTCGCAATTACGGAACAGGTATCGGAGCTGATCGGGGCAAAGATTGGTGATGTCATCGAGATTGATTTCGGAGATCAAAAGCAGGAATGCATGGTAGTTGGATATTTCCAGACGATGAATCAGCTCGGAGAGGCAATCCGATTCCATGAAGACGCACCGACCGATATGCGATTTGCTGCCGCCTTGATGGCATATCAGATTGATTTTGCAGACGAACCGGATGAAGAAGAAATTGATGCCAGAATTGAGAGAATCAAACAGCTTTTAAATGAGGATGAGGTATTTAATGCCGCGGAGTATTGCGCCGACTGTGTTGGCGTTATTGATACGATGGAAGCGCTACAGAATATGCTGCTGCTCATAACAATCATCGTTGTGGTATTGGTTACGATTTTGATGGAACGCTCCTTTATCGCAGATGAAAAGGGACAGATCGCATTATTAAAGGCAATCGGATTTCGAAACAGAGATATTATCCGCTGGCACATGTACCGGTTTTTGATCGTGGCAGTGCTTGTAGAGTTTGTAGCAGTCGTTCTGGCAAAGCCGGTTACCTCGCTTTGGTGTACGCCGATATTCGGTATGATGGGCGCAAAACATATACAGTATTATGTAGATCCGCTACAGATGATCATAATATATCCGGGCATCATTCTGCTCGCAACGGTGGTAACCACATATTTAACCGCACTCTATATCGGAACGATACACAGCAAGGACACAGCGAATATTGAGTAAGGTCATTCTATACATTTCACAAATTAAAAAAAGAAAGGGGATAAGAGCATGGGTAACATATTAGAAATCGTAGATTTAAGCAAAACATATATAACAGACAAGCGTCAGAACAACGTACTGCAAAACGTAAGCTTCAAGGTGGAGGAAGGAGAGATGGTTGCCATTATGGGACCATCCGGCTCCGGCAAATCAACGCTTCTTTATACGGTGTCCGGCATGGATAAGCTGACAAGCGGAGCCGTTATATTTGATGGAGTAAAGATTTCGGATCTGCCGGAAAAGGAGCTGGAGAAGGTTCGGTTGGATGAGATGGGATTCATATTTCAGCAGATGTATATGCTGAAGAATTTAACGGTGCTTGACAATGTGGTGCTTCCGGCATTTCAGAGCAAAAAGACGAATGAGACAAAGGAAGAAAAGAATCAGAGAGGCATTGCGCTGCTTAGAAAGCTTGGAATTATCGACATTGCGGACAATGATATCAATGAGGTATCCGGTGGGCAGCTTCAGCGTGCGTGCATTGCAAGAAGCATGATCAATAAACCGAAGCTTATATTCGCGGATGAACCGACGGGCGCCTTGAACCGGAATTCTTCCAATGAGGTTATGGAGGAGCTTGTGAAGCTAAATCGTGAAGGAACAACAATCATGATGGTAACACATGATTCGAAGGTTGCGGCAAAGTGCTCCAGAGTGTTGTATATAGTTGACGGAACGATCAAGGGTGAATATAATCTAGGAAGATATGAAAAGGAAACCGATCTGCGCGAGCGCGAACGGGCGATGAACAACTGGCTGCTGGAGCTTGGCTGGTAGTTGTTTCGATATAGCGTTTTTGGAAGGGGTTCTATGACGGCAACTGATATTTTGATAATTGAAGATGACGCGGATCTTGCATGTGTACTTCGCGATTTTTTGGAGGCGAAGGGCTATGTTGTATCGGTTGCAGGGAACGGAGAGAAAGCATTGGCACTGTATGAAAGGTACGGTGCCAGACTTGTTGTGCTGGATATGATGCTGCCGGGAATGGATGGAATCGGAATATTATCCCGCATTCGGAGAGCATGCAATACGCCTGTATTTATTGTCAGCGCGAAGGATACGAAGGAGGACAAGCTGAACGGGATACTTGCAGGAGCGGATGATTATATAGAAAAACCGTATGATATTGATCTGCTGCTTGCAAAAATAGACGGTATCTTTAAGAGAAGATATGCGGAGGATACGATCGCATCAGGGGATATTCTGCTTGAAAAAGCGTCACAGAGAGTTTATTTTAAAGGAAAGAAACAGGAACTGACGGCAAAGGAATATGAATTGCTGCTTGTTTTGATGGAGAATCAGGGAAAGGTGCTCTCGAAGGAATATTTATTCAGCGCTGTCTGGGGCTTTGATTCCGAATCGGAGATGCAGACCCTGACAGTCCATATCAAATGGCTGCGAAGTAAACTGGAGGAGGATCCAAAGTATCCGAAGCATATCGTGACCGTGTGGGGAGTGGGATATAGGTTTGAATGAAGCATTATAATAGATTTTTAATTTCATTTGCTTTGATTTTCGTTGCGTTTACGGCGGGGGTCAATTTTTTTGTTTACAGACAGGAGCGCCATTCGGATGGACGCTCTTATCTGGTGGAGATCAATCGTCTGGCGCATGATATACAGGAAAATCCGGATGCCTTGCCGGATGTTTCCGGATGTGAGTATGTGCGCAGTATCTCTCCCTGCATGACAAAGGAGGAAGTGAATCAGGCGAGCGCGTATGAGGTTTGTATTCGCCGAATCGGAGATACGGACTACCGGTTTGAATATGTAACGGAAATGAAATCAGCAGGAAATATACGTTTTCTGTTTAATCTTGTAGCAGGTCTGCTGTTTTTTGGCATGCTTGCCATTCTATTTTATATTCGTAATAAAATCATAAAGCCATTTCATATATTGGAGGCAGTGCCGTACGAGCTGTCAAAGGGGCATCTTGCGATATCGCTTGAAGAAGAACAAACGAAATATTTTGGTAAATTTGTATGGGGCTTAAACATGCTCAGCGATCATTTGCAGGCGAGACGTAACAAGGAACTGGAAATGCACAGGGAGAAGAAAACACTGCTGCTCTCTCTGGCACATGATATCAAAACACCGCTCTCGGTCATCCGCCTGAATACGCAGGCGATTGAAAAGGGAATCTATCAGGAGGAAGAAAAGAAGGTTCAAACCTGTCAGAAAATGATTGAAAAGCTGGATGAGATCGAGGCGTATCTTGAGAAGCTGATGGATGCTTCGAGAGATGATTTCTTGGATCTGCATGTGAATTGCAGGGAGGTTTCATTACGAGAGGTAATGGATTTTCTTGCTGCCTATTATGAGGATAAGCTGCGAACACTTTACACGGAGTTTACGATTGATACCTATGCGGATTGTATCGTGCGGGCGGATAAGGACCGGCTGATCGAGGTCTGTCAGAATGTCATTGAAAATGCGATAAAATATGGAGACGGGCGGGAAATCCATATTGGCTTTGCGCAGGAAGAGGATTGCCTGCTCATAGAGATATGCAACACGGGCGGTCAGCTTCCACAGGAGGAATTGAATCACATATTTGACAGCTTTTATCGTGGGTCAAATGCCGGAAGTCAGGCAGGACACGGACTGGGACTATGCATTTGCCGGAAATTGATGACAGCCATGCATGGAGATATATTCGTGAAGGAGGGAGACGGAGTGTTCAAGGTTACATTAGTAGTACCGGAGGTCACTGTGTCTTAAGCTTTTGCAAAAAAATGCTGAATAATGAAGAAAATTTCTATGGATTCTGCTGTTTTTATGGTATAATATGAAGCACGCTGATGCGTGCGTAGGTCATCAAGCTTTGCTTGACGACATGATATAATATCACTTTAAGACGACTTACCAAATAAGGATAAAAGCCATGAGTCACATTTGGGATTTTTTTGAAAATATGGGTGAAAATGTACATGTCTCTGATATGGACAGCTATGAACTGCTCTATATGAATCGGAAGGCATTGGAAACCTTTGGATTTCATTCGCAGGAAGAAGTTATAGGGAAAAAGTGCTATGAGGTACTTCATGGCTGTAGTACGTCATGTTCTATGTGCAATAATCATAAATTGGAGGAAGGTCAATTTTTAGAATGGCAATACTATAATCCTTCATTGGACAAGTATTTTGAGATGAAAAATACCTTGATTATGGATGAGGGCAGAAGATGCCGTTTTGAGCTTGGAATTGATATCACTACACAGCAGCTGCAAAATAATGCGATTGAACGATATCAGCATTTGGAGACACTTGCAAATGAGTGTTTTCGAATTGCGTTGCAGGCGCCAAATATGGATGATACGATAAATATTGTGCTTGAATATATGGGCAAAGCGTTAAAGGGTGAGCGGACTTATATTTTCGAAAAAAATGCGAGCGGTGGCGATGATAATACTTATGAGTGGGTGGCAAACGGTGTAACACCGGAAAAAGAGAATTTGCAAAATGTGCCGCCGGAGGTTTGCGCAAACTGGTATCGCAATTTTCGTGAGAATAAAAATATTTTGATTAAGGATTTAGAGGATATCCGTGAGACTGTTCCTTTGCAATATGAAATTCTCAAATGCCAGAATATTCATTCCCTTGTTGTTGTTCCTTTATATGATGATAAGGATGTAATAGGTTTTTACGGAGTGGATAATCCACCGGCAGAGGCACTCGATTATGCACAGAATATGCTTCAGATTATGGCACACTTTATCATTTCTTCTATAAAGAGACGGGAGCTGGTTCGCGAGCTTGAATGGATGAGCTATTATGACAGATTGACACAGTTTGGAAATCGGTTTGCTATGGATGCGTATGTGGAGAATATGAAAGCAGACGAGAGTGTCGGCGTTGTATATTGTGACATTACAGGGCTTAAGCATGTCAATGATACCGAGGGACATGAGGAAGGAGACAGGTTGATTCAGCGTGCATGTACGTGTTTAAAATGTGTGTTCAGTGAATATGGCTTGTTTCGTGTTGGAGGGGACGAGTTGGTTGCAATTTGTCCGGCTATAACCGAGGATGTTTTACAAAAGAGCATGTGTGTGTTAAAAGAGAAGATGCAGTGCGAGGCGGTTACGATGGCAGTCGGTTCTGTATGGAAATCGGATTATTCCTCAGAAATTTATAAGATTATGTCCGAGGCTGAAAAGCTTATGTATGAGGATAAAGCAAGGTATTATGAGTCTGTTGGTTTAGACCGCAGAATGATATAGAATAAAAGCAGAGGAAACAGAAGGCTGATGGATATGACATTAAAAGAGTTGGAAATCGGTAAGAGTGCAGTTGTTACAACTGTTGGCGGCGAAGGCGCGCTCAGACAGCATTTTTTGGATATGGGTGTGATACCGGGAGCAGAGGTAAAGGTTGTAAAGCTTGCGCCGATGGGAGATCCGATGGAGCTTTATATTCATGGCTATGAGCTCACGCTCCGCCTTGCAGATGCAGAGAAGATAACAATCATGCCGGTGGAAGAAACGATAAAAGAGCATATTCCGAAAAAGAAGAAGAAAACAGAGCATCCGGGTTTCGGTGAGGAGGGAAAATATCATTCCAAGAAGGATGAACATCCTCTTCCCGAGGGAACATTACTCACATTTGCACTTGTGGGAAACCAGAACTGCGGTAAGACAACACTTTTTAATCAGTTAACCGGTTCCAATCAGCATGTGGGAAATTTTCCGGGTGTGACAGTGGACCGAAAGGATGGTCCGATCAAAAATTATGCTGATACTCTTGTGACCGATTTGCCGGGTATTTATTCTATGTCGCCGTACAGCAGCGAAGAAATTGTATCAAGAAATTTTGTATTAGATGATAAACCGAAAGCAATTATCAATATTGTAGATGCTACGAATATTGAGCGGAATTTATACTTGACGATGCAGCTTTTGGAGATGAATATTCCGATGGTCGTTGCATTAAATATGATGGATGAGGTGACGGAAAACAGTGGTTCCGTTGATGTGAATATGATGGAGGCACTGCTTGGAGTTCCGGTCGTTCCGATTTCGGCAGCAAAAAATCAAGGTGTGGATGAGCTTATTAAGCATGCCGTACATATTGCACATTATCAGGAAAAACCGCTGAGACAGGATTTTTGCGATGAAAATGATCATGACGGAGCGGTACATCGTTGCCTGCATGCAGTCATTCATCTGATTGAGGATCATGCGAAAAGAGCCGGGATTCCGGTTCGGTTTGCGGCGAGCAAACTGGTTGAGGGTGATACGCTTATTTTGGAGCAGCTTGAGTTGGACGACAATGAAAAGGAAATGCTGGAACATATTATTGTCCAGATGGAAAAGGAACGGGACCTTGACCATAGTGCAGCGATGGCAGATATGCGGTTTTCCTACATAAAAAAGGTATGCGATGAGGCTGTCGTCAAACCGAAGGAAAGCAAAGAGCATATTCGAAGTGAGAAATTGGATAAGATATTGACCGGAAAATATACAGCGATTCCTTCATTTATAGTCATTATGATTGCAGTATTTTATCTGACATTTAATGTGATTGGCGCGTGGCTGCAATGGCTTTTGGATTTGGGAATCGGAGCTTTGACGGATATTGTAGATCGATTCCTTACAAATACGCATGTAAATGTGGCGCTGCATGGACTTATTATAGACGGAATCTTCTCAGGTGTTGGAAGCGTCATAAGCTTTTTACCGATTGTTGTAACGTTGTTTTTCTTTTTATCGCTTCTGGAGGACAGCGGCTATATTGCGCGTGTGGCTTTCTTTATGGATAAGCTTCTTCGGAAGATTGGTTTGTCGGGTAAAAGCATTGTTCCGATGCTGATAGGGTTTGGATGTACGGTTCCGGCGGTCATGTCGACGCGGACACTTCCGAGCGAGCGGGATCGTAAGATGACGATTTTGCTTACTCCGTTTATGAGCTGTACTGCAAAGCTGCCGATTTATGCATTTTTTGTAAATGCATTCTTTCCGGATCATGGCGGGCTTGTTATGGCGGGGCTGTATTTCCTCGGAATTATCGTTGGTATACTTGCTGCATTTTTATATAAGGGAACATTATTTAAAGGGGAGCCGGTTCCGTTTGTGATGGAACTTCCGAATTATCGTTTGCCGGGCATGAAAAATGTGGTGCAGCTTTTATGGGAAAAGGCAAAGGATTTTTTGCAGAAGGCGTTTACGGTTATTTTGGTCGCTACAATCTGTGTCTGGTTTTTGCAGAGCTTTGATACGCATTTTAATCTGGTGGAGGATTCTGCGGACAGCATGATGGCAATGCTTGCAGGCTTCCTTGCTCCTTTGCTTATGCCGATCGGGCTTGGTGATTGGAGAATTGTGACTTCCCTTATATCCGGCTTTATGGCAAAGGAGAGTGTTGTATCGACACTGGAGATTTTGTTTGGCGGAAGTCTTGTGGCTGTGTTTACCGGTATGCAGGCAGCTGCCATGCTGGTGTTCAGCCTGCTCTATACGCCGTGTGTTGCTGCAATTGCATCCATAAAGCGTGAGCTTGGAGGCAAGTGGGCAGTTGCTGTTGTTCTTTGGCAGTGTGCGGTTGCGTGGATATGTGCATGGGTTGTTTCGTGTATTGGAATACTAATTGCATAGCAAGGGAAAAAACTCATTTGAGTTTGGTAATAAATGAGGTTCTTATGATGCTTGTCACTGTTGAGGGAGTGTTTACATGAATGTCATTGATTATATTTTAATTTTATTAATCGCGGGTGCTGTTATTGCGGCCTTATTTAGTATACGCAAACAGAAAAAAAACGGCAGAGCCTGCACGGGAGATTGCGCAGGGTGTAGTCATAGCTGTGAAAATAAGGGCAATTTCCTTACATAAATAAAAATGGAGGACGAAACAACATGATTTACAACAAATTTCAAAATCTCAATCTGTCAGCACTCGGAATGGGCGCGATGCGTCTGCCGACGGTTGATGGAAACGATGCTCAAATCGACGAAGCAAAAACGGCGGAGATGGTCGATTATGCAATCAAGCATGGCATCAATTATTTTGATACGGCATGGGGATATCATGCAGGAAATTCCGAGCCGCTCATGGGAAAATTATTGAATCAGTATCCGAGAGACAGCTATTACATTGCCACCAAGTTTCCGGGATACGACCTTTCGAACATGAAAAAGGTGGAGGAGATATTTGAGAAGCAGATTGCGCGTACCGGTATGGAATACTTTGATTTTTACCTGTTTCACAATGTCTGCGAGTTGAATATTGACGGATATCTCGATGAAGAAAATCATATATTTGAGTATTTGATGAAGCAAAAGGAAAACGGCAGAATCAAGCATCTTGGATTTTCTGTGCATGGAAGCTATGAAGTGGCAAAACGGTTCCTCGAGGCGTATGGAGACCATATGGAATTTTGCCAGATTCAGCTAAACTACATAGATTATAAGTTCCAGAATGCGAAAGCGAAGATTGAATTGCTGAAGGAATATGGGATTCCGGTATGGGTTATGGAACCGGTTCGGGGCGGAAAGCTTGCATCGCTTCCAAAGCAATATGAGGAAAAACTGCACGCCCTGCGACCGGAGGAGAGCATACCTGCGTGGGCATTCCGGTTTTTACAGACGATACCGGAGGTTACGGTGACGCTTTCCGGTATGTCGAGTTTCGAACAGATGAAGGAAAATATTGAAACCTTTGAAGAACGCAAGCCGCTCAGCGAGGAAGAATTTGATGCAATTCTTTCAATTGCCGATGATATGGTAAAGCAGATTGCCCTGCCATGTACAGCCTGTCGTTATTGTACGACACATTGTCCGAAGGGACTTGATATTCCGAATCTGCTTGAGCTTTACAATGAGCATTGCTTTACGGGCGGCGGATTCCTGGCGCCATTTGCACTGAATGCGATTCCGAAGGAAAAATGGCCGCAGGAATGTATCGGATGCCGAAGCTGTGAAGCAGTCTGTCCGCAGCAGATTAAAATATCAGAGGCAATGAAGGATTTTGTGCAAAAATTGGGATAAATGCAGCCTGAAATTAAACGGGTTGTGTCAGGCTTGCTATGAAAACCTGAAGTTTAAAGGAGGGAATAATATGTCAAATGTAAAAGAAAATTCACGCAGCTACGCTATGCCGAAGCTGTCGGTCGGTATGCAGTCCATAGCAACAGCCGGAGCGGTCATAGCTGCGGTTGTGCTTCCCCAGCTTCTTCACCTGCTTGGAAAGGCAACCGGTACGGCAACTGCTCTTGGAGAAGTTTTTCTGCCGATGCATCTGCCTGTTTTACTGGCAGGTATTTTTGCAGGTGGATATGTTGGAGCGGTAACAGGACTTTTAGCTCCAATCATCAGTTATCTGCTTACCGGTATGCCGGGGGTTGCTTTGCTTCCGTTTATGACGATTGAGCTTGCAGTATATGGTTTGACGATTGGATTGCTCCGCAATGTCAGGACATTTACAGTTGTCAAGGTGTTGATTGCACAGATTGCGGGTAGAGCCGTACGCGCACTTGCAATTGTGCTTGCCGTTTTTGTATTTCAGACTTCCACAATTGCACCGGCAATCATATGGACAAGTATTCGGACAGGAATTGCCGGAATTCTTATACAATTAGCGTTGATTCCGATTATCGTGTATTTTGTGAGAAAGGCGGAAGGACATGACAGAGAAGCTGCATAGAGCGAAGGAAAAGATGCTTCGTGACGATGACACCTGTGTAGCTATAAAGGCTGATACCATGTATACAAGTAAGGAACGCGGCGTGAAGCCATTGCTTGTGTGGCTGGAATCGGGCGTGGATATGCAGGATGCTTCCGTGGCAGATAAGGTGGTTGGGAAGGCCGCCGCTTTTCTGTATGTAAAATTGCAGATAAAAGAGTTATACGCCGGTGTGATCAGTGCACCGGCGTGTACTGTCTTGGAACGACACGGAATTTCTGTACAATATGAACAGAAGGTGGATGCAATCGAGAACCGCACCCACACAGGCTTTTGTCCGATGGAAACGGCAACCCTTGCGATTGAAGATGCGGACGAGGCACTCGCAGCAATTAAGAAGACTGCAAGTGCTTTAGCCAAACGGACTGTATATAATGAGACAGATATCAGAAATGATTATAAAAAGCTGACAAAATTGCTTATTGAGAAGCAGCTTACAATTACAACGATGGAGAGTGCCACCTCCGGTCAGATTGCCTCCTTAATTACCGATACAGAAGGCTCATCGGCAGTGATGAAGGGAGCATTTGTGACTTATTGTAATGAGGCAAAAATTATGCAGGGCGTTCCGGCGGAGATTTTGGAGCAATACACCGTTTATTCGCGGGAGGTTGCGGAGGCTATGGCGATTGCCTGTGCAAAGACATACGATGCAGACATCGGAATCGGTGTCACCGGAACCTTTGGTAACGCAGACCCTGCGAATCCGGATGCATCCGTTTTGGGACAGGTGTATTTTGCAATAGTGTTAAATGGAAATGTATGGTCTTATCATATAGAACTCCCGCAACAGCCCACAAGGCTTGCTTATAAGCTTGCGGTGGCGAAGAAAATTTATAATGCACTAATGGAACATCTGTGACAAAAAATAACCCATATGATAAAATATGGAGAAGATGAAACGAAAAGGAGTACTTGAAACTATGATAATTGGAAGTCATGTAAGCATGGGCGGCAAGGATATGATGCTCGGCTCGGTAAAGGAAGCACTCAGTTATGGTTCTGATACATTTATGCTCTATACAGGGGCTCCACAGAACACGAAACGCAAGGATGTATCAGAGCTTCATGTGGAGGAAGCGTGGGAGCTGATGCGGGCAAATTCGATTACGGAGTTTATTGTACATGCACCTTATATTATTAATCTTGCAAACACCATAAAACCGGAAATCTTTGAACTGGCAGTTAATTTCCTGACTGTGGAGCTTGCACGCACTGCCGCGATGGGAAGTAAGATACTCGTTTTACATCCGGGTTCCCATGTGGGAGCCGGAGAGGACGTGGGAATCGACTGCATTGCAAAGGGGTTAAATGAAGTTCTCACAAAGGATACCAAGGTGTATGTTGCACTGGAAACGATGGCAGGAAAGGGCAGTGAGCTTGGAAGAAGCTTTGAGGAGCTGGCTCGGATTTATGATAAGGTTATTTACAATGACAGATTAAGAGTCTGCTTTGATACATGTCATACGAATGATGCGGGATATGATGTTGCACATGACTTTGATGGAGTGATAGAGCAGTTTGACCGTATAATCGGAAAAGACCAGATAGCGGTATTTCATATCAATGACAGTAAAAATGAACGGGGCGCATCAAAGGATCGTCATGAAAATATTGGACTTGGAACGATCGGCTTTGATGCATTGTATGAAATTGTGAATCATGAAGATTTCCTTGATGTACCGAAAATTCTGGAGACACCGTATGTAAAGGATGCAGCGGATGCGAAGAAATCCTATCCGCCATACAAGGTGGAAATCGAGATGCTTAAAAGCGGAAAATTCGATGCAGACCGAATCCGTTTACTTGCAAATGGAGATTAAATGTAAACTATAAATGAAAATAAGGTTGACAATTGAAAGGCGATAGTATATCTTAAATAAGGTCAAACGTAGACTGACGATTGTAAAACGGGCTAGAATTATATCTTAAAAAATGGTAAACATCTCTTTAATACATTTTAAATGTTTTGCAATCGCCGTAAGTGTAATCGAAAGGAAAGAGAGTGTGGAAAATATGTTGCCTTATTTGATTTTGTACGTTGTTATTTTGCTAATCATCGGTATTGTGGATGCCTTCAAGGTAAAGAGCTTTGAAGATTTTGCAGTCGCCGGAAAAAAACAGTCGCAGACGTATGTCATCTTATCCCTGATGGCAACGATGATCGGAGCTTCTGCAACCATCGGTGTTATGGGCCGTGTATCGTCCATCGGATTCCCTGCGTTCTGGTGGCTTGCGGTTGGTTCTTTGGGATTGTTCCTTCAGGGACTTTTGCTGTCTGAAAAGGTGCGTGGATTAAATGCAGATACATTGCCGGATATGGTGCAGAAGCTTATTGGAAGAGGCGGCTCTGCCATTGTTGCGATTATCATTATTATTGCGTGGCCGGGAATTGTTGCATCGCAGATTCTTGCCATGTCCTCGATTCTTGCACTTGTGACGGGAAAAGAGAATAACAGGACACTCATGTTGATTGTTGCAATTATAGTGATTGCTTACACGACAATCGGCGGACAGATGTCGGTTATTAAGACGGATGCCTTGCAGTTTATCATTATCGGAATTGCCTTTTTGGCAACCTTTATTTATCTGTTTGGCTTTGCAGGGGGAGACAATCAGATTGTATTTCAAAATGTTGAGCTTTTGAATGATAAGTATACTGTGAAGGACTTGATTATTCAGTTTTTTATTGTTGGAGGGACCTATCTGCTCGGACCGGATGTCATATCCAGAAATCTGGTTTCCAAAGACGGAAAAACGGCAAAGCGTTCTGCCATTACAGCAGGTATCATTCTGCTTTTCTTCAGTGGGCTGATTGTGTTGATTGGCCTTTGGATTTTGTATAATGAAAAGGAGCTTGGCGGCATGAATCCGTTGCTGTATATTATAAACAGTGTGCTGCCGAAGCCGGTTGGCGTACTGCTTGCAATCGGATTACTGTCCACTCTGCTGTCGTCAGCAGATACTTGTCTTGTGAATATTGCGTCTATTTTGGAGCATGATGTTTTGCGGCGGGATAAGGTTTGGGAGATTCGTGTCTGGGCGGTTGTTGTCGGCTTGATTGCAGTTGTGATTGCTTTTTTTAAAGGGGATATTATTGCGATGCTGACAGGGGCATACTCTGTTTATGCACCGGGAATCGTATGTCCGCTTTTTATCGCAATCATGGCACACGGAAAGAAAAAAATAAATCTTCCGCTTTGGATTGCAGCTGTACTGGCCGGAGGAATCTGCGGTGCCTTGAATACTTATGTGCTGCCGGATTTGGCGTATTTGCCGATTTCGGGTATGGCAGCATCTCTCGTGCTTGGACTGCTTTCGTTTATAGTGGGTAAAAAGGTGGAGCAGACAGCGTAATCTATGCGAAGAGAAAAGAGGAACATGCATGGCGGTAAAGAATGAAATTGTACGAATATTGGAACAAAACAGAGGAAGTCATGTATCGGGTGAGCAGCTCGCAAGGGAGCTTGATGTGAGCCGTGCGGCAGTCTGGAAGGCTATCCGAAGATTGCAGGATGAGGGCTTTGCCATTGAGGGTGTCAATAACAAGGGTTATATGCTTGCGGAAGATACGGATGTATTGTCTGTGCAGGGCGTAGAAAAATATCTGGAAAAGGACTGTAAAGTCCGTTTGGAAGTATATCGCTCGCTTACCTCAACGAATCTGGTTATGCGGGAGCATACGGAAGAAGCGGAGGGACTTGTCATTGCAGCTTTGGAGCAGACAAATGGCATGGGACGGCTTGGACGTTCGTTTTCTTCACCGGCAGATACAGGTATTTATTTCAGTATCCTGTTGAAGCCCCGGATTGCAAATACAGAGGTTACATTGCTCACGACGATTGCTGCGGTTGCCGTTTGCGAAGCAATTGAAAAATATACGGATCAAAAGCCGCAGATAAAATGGGTTAATGATGTGTTTCTGGATTCTCATAAGGTGTGTGGAATCCTGACACAGGCGGCATTTCAGGTGGAAAATCAAGAGCCGGAGTATGTGATTGTCGGAATCGGTATCAATCTTTATGAGCCACAGACCGGATTCGGAGAGGAATTAAAAGACATTGCAGGCTCTGTTTTGAAAACGCAGTGCGGGGATATAAAAAATAAGATATTGGCTGAAATATTGAACCGTTACTTTTATTATTACAGACATTTTGAGGACAAGCAATATATTGAAGCTTATAAAAAGCGAAGCTTTGTGATCGGGAAAAAGATACGGGTGGTGACACGGGATAATGAGCGGATTGCAACCGCTTTGGACATAGACGATATGTGTCATCTGCTTGTAGAATATGAGGATGGAAGCCGGGAATATCTGTCCACAGGAGAAATCAGTATCCGGTTGCAGTGAAAAGTAATCACCACAGAAATATTTTTATGTGTATCTGTTATAAAATAGGGTATAATATAGGAAATATCCAAAGGAGGCGTGGTTATGAAAATATTGTTTTATGATGCAGTAAGCTATGACGTGGAGTCATTTGATAAGGTGCTGGCAGATTATCCGGGTATTGAGATTATTTACCATGAGACAGATATCTCGCCGAAGACGGTTTCGCTCGCACAGGGCTGTGACGCGATTTGTGCGTTTGTAAATTCCAATCTGAGTGCACCGGTGCTTGAGAAACTGGCGCAAAACGGAATCAAATTGATTCTGCTTCGATGTGCAGGGTTTAATAATATTGATTTGGAGAAGGCGGAAGAACTCGGAATGACGGTACTTCGTGTTCCGGGATATTCACCGGAGGCAGTTGCAGAGCATGCGATGACACTGGCTTTGGCAGTAAACCGCCATGTGCATAAGAGCTATATCAAGGTACGAGAAAACAATTTCAGCCTTGTTGGTCTGACCGGACTTAATTTCTATGAGAAGACCGCAGGTATCATCGGAACCGGAAAGATTGGAGCGGCAATGTGCCGTATTTGTCGGGGCTTTGGCATGCGTGTCATCGCGTATGATATGTATCCGAATAAAGAGCTTGATTTTGTGGAATATATGTCATTGGATGACGTGCTGGCACAGAGCGATTTGATTTCGCTTCATTGTCCGCTTACAGAAGGAACCTATCATATGATTAATAGTGACACGATTGCAAAGATGAAGGATGATGTGGTCCTTGTCAATACGTCGAGAGGCGCTCTTGTAAATTCCGAGGATTTGATTCAGGGGATTCGTGCCAGAAAGTTCTTTGGTGTCGGACTCGATGTGTATGAGGAAGAGGGCGATAATGTATTTGAAAACAGAGAGGACGAGCTGTTACAGCATTCTATCACAGCGAGACTTCTTTCCTTCCCGAATGTCATCATCACATCCCACCAGGGCTTTTTAACGCGGGAGGCACTTGCTGCGATTGCACATACAACCTTGCAAAATGCAAATGATTATAGAGAGGGACACATCGTGGAAATGAATCGTGTAAGATTGTAAAAAGAGCTTGATGCAGGGTGGCGGTACAGCGAAAGTTGTACCGCTGTTTTTGCTTTCTGCTGTTATTGGAAAAACACCTTGCAGAAGTTACAGATGTATAAGATTATCTGAAATTTGTGGGTGGATATATTTCTGCATTTGTGGTAGAATATCTCTATTCGTTTGTAAATAATCGTATCATTGCATGGGTGGATGTTCTGATAGATAAGGAGGAAAATATGGAAGAGAAAAAGAGAAATTCGTTTAGAGGGTCGATCGGCTTTGTGCTGGCTGCGGCAGGAAGCGCGGTAGGACTTGGTAATATTTGGAGGTTTCCGTATTTGGCAGCGAAGGATGGCGGCGGTCTGTTCTTAGTCGTTTACATAATATTAGCGCTGACCTTTGGCTATACCTTGCTTACAACAGAAATTGCGATCGGACGAAAAACAAAGCAGAGTCCGCTTACAGCATATGGGAAATTAAAGAAACACTGGGGACCGGTTGGTGTGTTGGCATCGTTGGTTCCGTTTATTATCATGCCATATTACTGCGTAATCGGCGGATGGGTTTTGAAATATTTTATTGCATATCTGACCGGAGACGGAAAGAGCGCAGCGGCAGAAGGTTATTTTACGGGATTTATTACAGCACAGTATGAGCCGATTATCATGATGAGTATATTCCTCGCAATTGTTGCATTTATTGTATTCCGAGGTGTAAATAAGGGAATCGAATCATCCTCTAAGATCATCATGCCGATTTTGCTTCTTATGATTTTATCGATTTCTATATTTTCACTTACAATCTCGTATACGGATGCATCCGGAGCGGTTCGGAACGGAACGGAAGGCTTGAAGGTTTATCTGATTCCGGATTTGGAAGGTCTGACGCTTGGAAAACTGTTTCGGGTTTTGATTGATGCGCTCGGACAGTTGTTCTTCAGCCTGTCGGTTGCTATGGGTATTATGATCGCATATGGTTCTTACGTCAAGGATGATGCGAATCTCGGAAAATCAATCAACCAGATTGAGATATTTGATACAGTCGTTGCATTTCTTGCAGGAGCCATGATTGTTCCGGCGGTTTATACATTTATGGGAGAAGAAGGTATGAGCTCCGGCCCGAGCCTGATGTTTGTATCACTGCCGAAGGTGTTTGACGCCATGGGCGCGGCAGGAAATGTCGTCGGATGTGTATTTTTTGCGATGGTGTTATTTGCGGCTATCACAAGTGCGGTTTCCGTCATGGAGGCGATTGTATCAAGCTTTATGGATGCTTTCCACATGTCGAGAGCAAAGGCCGGCATTATTGAGAGCGTGTGTGCGGTTGTCGGAGGAATCATTGTCTGCCTCGGCTACAATAAGCTGTACTTCGAAGTGACGCTGCCAAACGGAGCGGTCGCACAGATACTCGATATTATGGATTATATCAGTAACAATTGTCTCATGCCGGTTGTGGCACTTTTGACCTGTATACTGGTTGGCTGGGTATTGAAGCCAAAGGCGATTATACAGGAGGTGGAAAAGAGCGGCTGCAAGATGGGAAGAAAGATGTTGTATACGATCATGATTAAATTCGTAGCCCCGATTTTCCTGATTTTCCTGTTGCTTCAGACACTTGGAATTTTAGGACTTTAAAGTATAAGGATAAATTGCTATTGGATGGGATGGGAAGCGGTTACAATTCTTTGATTTGCTTGAGCAGCTCGGACTTTACCTTCATGCCGCCCCTTCCGACACCCATCCGGATATTTGGCTTTACAACACCGTGGAAATCAGAACCTCCGGAGATAGCCAGTCCGTGTTTTGTGGCAAGCGAACGGATCTTCTCACATTCAAAACGGTTGTTGGAGGAATGATATGCCTCCACACCTTTAAGACCAAGGGACTTCAGATAAATCAGCAATTCCTCAATCTGCGTATAGCCGAAATGATACAAGAGCGGATGTGCGAGAAAGGCGGCTTTGCTGTATGTGGTAAGAATCCGCATGGCTGTCTCACAGGTAACCTGAGGCTTTGGCAGATAATATTTACAACCGATTCCGATATATTTTCGAAAAGCAATATCTTTATCCTTGCAGACACCCTCCTCGACAAGAACTCTTGCAAAATGCGCCCGTGTGATGACACTGTCCGGATTGCCGTGTAACAGCTTTTCCATCGTGACCGGCAGACCGTCTGCCTGCATCAGCGCAATCATCTTTTCGTTTCTTCCTTCCCGGGCAGCCTTTAAAATTGCAAGCTCCTCCTGAAGCTTCGGATTCGTGTAGTCCACATAATATCCGAGAATATGGATTTCCCGTTTTTGGTAATAGCAGGAGAGCTCGATGCCCGGAACAACCTCCAATGGTTTATCCTTTGTATAGTTGATGATTTCCGCAACACCGTCCACGGTATCATGGTCGGTAAGCGCAATGGCGGAAAGTCCCATTCGTATCGCTTCATCCGCAACCTCGGAGGGTGAAAGCGAACCATCGGAAGCATTCGAATGTACATGTAAATCAATCAAATCCATAAGTTTTCCTCCTCGAAAGTAAATAGGTGTTTGCAAAAAGAGTCAATGTTTTTTTAAAAAATTTAAAAGCTCTTCCGGTGAAAACGTGTATTTGGTCCGGCAAAAATCACATACAACCTCGATCGGCTTATCATCCTCAATCATAGCTGCAATTTCTTTTCTTCCGAGACTGAGAACCGCCTGCTCCACACGCTCCTTGCTGCAATCGCATACATAGGCACATGGCATTGTATCAGTAATTGTCGTGTCATAGCCTTCAAACAGTTTCTCAATGCATGCTTCTACAGAATATCCCTTTTGCAATAATGCGGTAAAGGAAAAATCCTTCAACCGTGCTTCCAGGGCGTCAATCAGCCCGTCCTCGGCAAATGGCATCATCTGTATGATGAAGCCGCCGGCGTTTGCAACGGAGGTGTCCGGATTGAAAAGTACACCGAGGGCAACAGAGCTTGGAATCTGATCGCTTGTTGCAAAATAATAGGTTAAGTCTTCTGCGATTGTGCCGCTTACAAGATGTGTGTCACCAACATACGGTTCCTTTAACCCGATATCCTTGATGACGCTTAAAACGCCCAGATCAACGGCTTTTGCAACATCACTTGCAGGAAGCAGAACCTCCGGCTCGCTGACATAGCCCTTTACGTGGCCGAGGGAATCCGCAGTGACAAGCATTCCATGAATCGGACCCTGGCACTGGATGCGAAGCGTAAGCTTATCGGTATCATTTTTGCACATGGCCCCCATCAAAAGTCCGCCTGTCAGCAGACGCCCAAGCGCATTTGTGACAACCGGACTTGTCTGATGCGTGATTCTTGCTTTTTCTACGGTTTCGGTTGTATTGCAGGCAAAGAAACGAACCTGATTATCTGCTGCCATACCACGTACAATATAGTCTGACATTTTAAAATCCTCCTAAGCTGATATATAAAGTGATTGATGATTTAATCAAAATACTGTTTTTTGGAATCCGGAACGCGTGTCTCTTGTGCGATGATATAAATACGTTCGCACTGATCGGTTGCCGGTTCCCGTGTAAATGCATCATATGCAGCAAGTAATGTAAGTCCCGATGCCTTCACACATTCACACATCTCTTCTAAGGTATAACCTCTCTGAATGTGGAGCTCCTCATATTTGTGATAGACATTCTCTTCCGAGAAACTGTCATCCCGCAAAAACAGGCTGAGGGAAAGCTCGTTGACAAAAGTCTCGCTATCATAGTAATTATCCCATATAAAGCTGATGCCATCACGATCCTCCGCGATGGTTGCATCTGCAACGACATCCTGATAGTAATGTCTTGTGTGAAAATCAAAGATGAAAATGCCACTGGGGTCCAGGTAATTATTTACGAGTGAAAACACATGCGTAAGTTCATCGGATTCGGTAATATAATTGATGCTGTCGCATAGGCAGATGCAGGCGCGGACAGTTCCGTAAAGCTCAAATTCCCGCATGTCCTGACAGAGATAGAGTGTTTTTGTTCCATTTTCTGCTTTCTTTTCGTTTGCAATGTCAAGCATGGCAGGGGAATTATCAATGCCGATCATATCATAGCCGGACAAGGAAAGATGCTCGGTTATGTTTCCTGTTCCGCAGCCAAGCTCGGCAATAAGACCATCGTTTACATCATGCTCTTTCAGTAATGTATGCAAATAGGAAAACCATTCGTCATATGGAATATTGTCCATGAGCGCATCATAGACGGCTGCAAAATTGGAATATGCTTCAGCCATGATAAACCTCCTGTGCTTTTTATACTGCCAAAGATTATAAAATAATTTATAGTGAAAAACAAGTTAGAATCAGATATAATAGTGCTGGCGTAATTAATTTTCAAAAGGAAACGGACAGTATAAGTATATGAACAGGGAAAAAATTACAAAAAATAAAAAAGCGAAAAACATGGGAAAACGGGAGAAAAACAGATCCATTTACTGGCGGATGCTTGTGTTTCCGCTTATGCTCATGTACCTTGAGTTTTTATTTCATATTGCGGTTTATAAGAGCATAGACAGCATGTTGCTATATCCGCTCTTATTCGGCGCTGCGTTTGGTATGCTGCTTGCGACATTTACGGTGTTATTCCGCAAGTTCGGAAATGCTGTGATTGCTTATATCGGACTGAGCATGTTCTGTGTATACGATATTGTACAGCTTATCTATTACCGGATCTTCGGGACTTTTCTGAGCCTTGTATCGGTCGGTGGGGCGGAAAACGCGATGAATTTTAAGGTCGTATTATTTGAAAAGCTTCAGGAGAATCTTCTTTGGATTTTAGCATTTTTGATTCCAATCGTGGTTCTCGTTTTTTTACATATTAAAGTTGTTTCATTTCAAAGACCGGCTGCCAAGCAAAATATAATCGGCTTAGCGGGAACGATTGCTGTTGCGGTATTGTCTATCTTATTGTTAAATGTGCACGGAAGGGCTGCATATACGCCGTATCAGTTGTTTCATAATCAGTATGTGTTAGAGCTTTCTATGAAGCGATTAGGTGTTAGTGTGACGACGATTCGGGATGCGCAGGAGCTGCTTATGGGCGGTGGGAAGAAAGTGATCTTTACACTGGATGCAGGGACGAAAACGCAGACCGCATCCGATGCTTCCGTGACAACCGGTGTGGCAACGGATGGGGATGCCGGTATGGCTGAGAGCGATACAGAGACTTCCTATATGCCACAGATTGATGATTCGATTGATTTTGAGAGTTTATATTATAATACAGAAGATGAAGCACTGCGGAATCTGTCTGCTTATTGCGCCGGACGGACACCGACGATGGAAAATGAGTACACGGGTATGTTCGCAGATTATAATGTTGTGTTTGTGACTGCGGAGAGTCTGTGTAGATACGGAATCAGCGAGACCTGTACACCGACGCTGTACAAGCTTATGAATGACGGATTTGTGTTTGAGAATTATTATAATCCGATGTGGTATCACAGTACGATAGATGGAGAATACGTGAACTGTCTCGGACAGTATCCCTGTGCGTCTGAGTGGAGCTTTTACAAGTCGGCGGAGACGAGTCAGCCTTATGCTCTGGGTAATGCATTGAATGTACAGGGATATACAAGCCGGGCATATCATGATTTTGACTTTTATTATTATAACCGGAGTGAGACACATGCCAATATGGGATATGATTTCAAGGCAGTGGATTATGGGCTGGATATCCCGTTTTTCGGAAGCTATTCTGATATCGATATGGTGGAAACGGCATGTTCGGAATTTATAAATGAAGATAAATTCCATGTCTATTTTATGACATTCAGCGGACATCTGCCTTATAATTATGAATACAATGCAATCGCAGTTCGAAACAGGGAGGAAGCGGAAAGACTGACAGAAGGAATGGAGCTTCCGGAGGAAGCCGTTGCTTATATTGCAACGCAGATAGAGCTGGATAAGGCGCTGGAGCTTTTGATGGAAAAACTGAAGGAAGCCGGAAAGCTGGATAAAACAGTATTTATTGTGACACCGGATCATTATCCGTATGGATTACCTGATCATGCATACGATGCGCTTGCCGGTGCTTCCGTTGCAGACGACGATTTTGAAAAGCATCATTCCTGCCTTGGAATCTGGTCGTCCTCTATGGAGGAAAGAGTAGAGGTTGACAAGCTCTGTGCAAGTGTGGATGTGCTTCCGACTGTGCTGAATCTGCTTGGAATCGACTATGATTCCCGCCTCCTTGCGGGTAACGATATCCTGTCAGACTCGGAGGAACTTGTAATTTTTGCAAATCACAGCTTTATGACGGACAAGGTAAAATACGACACGGAAACCGGAGAAGTCACATATCTGATAGATGAAAAGAAAGTATCGGATCAATATCTCAATGAAAAGATTGAGGAAGTAGAAAATATCTTATATATATCGGATGAGATGATTAACAAAGATTATTTCCATTATGTATTAGGACGATAAAATGAACCAAAAAACCATCTGTCATATCTAAATGACCACTTATCCTATTTTTATTGTTTTTCAAACACAAATAGATATAATCAGAATATAAGTTGACAGCCTGAAAACAGAATCGTTACACGGGCAGAGGACTAAGAAACGGAGGCAGTATGAAGATTAGGTTTGATATACAAAAGAAATATCAGGAACCGGAAATACATATTTGTAGCTGTAGAAGGGATGAACAGACGCAGATGCTTTACCGGACAATCAATGGTTTGGTGGGCAGCAATTATACTGTGTATGACGGACAGTCAGCTGTGATTGTACAGGTGGCAGATATTGTGCGAATCTATTCCCGCAGCAAAAAAGTATATGTGCGCACGGATGGACAAGAATATGAAATCAAAGAGCGTCTGTATACATTGGAGGAGGAGCTGAAGACAAAAGATTTTGTGCGGATATCGAATTCGGAAATTGTGAATGTCCGATGTATCAGACGATTAGATACAAGCTATGCAGGTACGATTAAGATGATTTTTAAGAATCAGGATGAAACCTATGTTTCGAGACGGTGTGTGAGCAAGATAAAAATGGTTTTAGGAATATGATTATATAGGAGGAAAAATATGATAAAAAATGCAATGTTCAGGTTTTGCAACGGATATGCATATGCCATTTTAATTACTATGATTGTGCATGGTATTATCGTGATGGCAACAGGTCATATACCGATGTTGCCGGAATACATGGGGAAATTTGATACGGAAGTCGCTGCTTATATCGTCCAAATGCTTTTGATAGGATTGATTAGTGCGGTGGCATCTGCGGGATCTGTGATTATGGAATTGAAAAAAATAGGGCTTTTGGTACAGAGTGCATTATATTTTATTTTGATGGCGACGGTTTGGATTCCGGTTGGCTGTTATTTATGGGGACTTCATAAATATCCGACCACTCTGATTTCTTTTACATTGAGCTTGTTGTGTACCTATGCTATATGTTGGGGCATCCAGTATCGGATTTGTATGCGGGATGTGGAACAAATTAATAAAAAATTGGAAACAAAGACTGAAAAGATTGAGGAGAGAGGGGTGTGATTTTATGGAATACGGTATTGAATTAAAGGAGCTGAGAAAAGCTTTCGGGAGCAAGACGGCGGTAAATGGCATATCGTTGCAGGTGAAAAAAGGAGCACTATTTTCACTGTTGGGTGTCAATGGTGCAGGTAAGACTACTACAATCAGAATGCTTACCGGTCTATCTAAGCCGGACGGAGGGGAAGCCTTTGTTATGGGACACAGTATCACGAAGGAGTTGGCAGAGGTAAAAAAGGTTGTGAGTGTGTCACCGCAGGAAACCTCTGTTGCACCGAATTTGACAGTAAGAGAAAACCTTGAGTTTATAGCAGGTATCTATGGCATTGAAAAGGAGACGGCGAGGGAACGGACACAAAATATGATTGAACGGTTTCATCTAAATGAGGTGGAGCACAGTAAGGCGAAAACACTTTCGGGAGGTTGGCAGAGAAAATTGAGCATTGCCATGGCGTTGATTACTGAGCCGGAGGTATTATTTTTAGACGAGCCGACACTCGGCCTGGATGTGCTGGCAAGAAGAGAATTGTGGCAACATATTGAGGCATTAAAAGGGAAGATTACCATTGTTTTGACTACTCATTATATGGAGGAGGCTGAGGCATTGTCTGATGAAATTGCAGTGATGGCACAAGGGGAGATTAAGGCTGTTGGAACCCTTGCGGATTTAAAGCAAATGTCAGGGCAGGACGATTTGGAAAATGCATTTATCCGGATTGTGGAGAACAGTCAGAAGAAAGGTTAGGTGAGAATTATGAAGAGTGTCGCTTTTGCAGGAAGGACAATGAAGGAGATTTTGAGAGATCCGCTCAGTTATATATTCTGTCTGGGATTTCCGTTAATTATGCTGGTGATTATGAGTATTGTGGATAAAAGTATTCCAGGTCAGGCAGGAATGACAGTTTTTCACATAGAAAATCTGGGACCGGGTATTGCATATTTTGGGCTGACCTTTGTCATGCTGTTTACCAGTATTCAGATATCAAAGGACAGGACAACAGCGCTGCTGTTAAGATTATATGCATCACCTATGAAATCTGTGGATTATATTTTGGGATATACATTACCGGTGATTGTATTGGCAGTGATTCAGATGGTCATCTGTTTTATTGCAGCTTTTGCTATCGGCATAGTGACTGGCTATAGCTTTTCCGTAGGCTCCATTCTTTTATCGATGCTGGCACTGTTACCATCTGTGTTTTTGTTCATCGGTTTCGGACTTTTATTTGGCACTCTGGTGAATGAGAAGGCAGCGCCCGGGCTTTGCTCCATTATTATCAGCTGTGTCGGCATGATTGGCGGAATCTGGATGGATATTGACGGATTGGGCGGGACAATCAAAAAAGTGGCAAATGTCCTTCCGTTTTATCATGGTGTACAGTTGTCGAAGGCACCTTTTAATTCGAGCATTGAGCAAATTGGAACACATCTGCTGGTTACTGTTTTGTGCGCGTTTGTTATCTATGTGATTGCAGTGTGTGTATTTCAAAATAAAATGAAAAAAGATATCAGATAACAGCTTTTAGTGCGCGGATAGCGTCCGGATAAAATACTACATGATTAATAAAGATTTTTTCAGGTTTGTGTTTGGACGATAATTATAGAAAGATAGATGCAAAAAATATTGCGTTGCATACAATCATGTGCTATTATTTTATGAAAGCATTTATCTTTCTGTTCTGTTTTGGGGATATATCCTTATTCAAATAACCGGAAAACATCGGAACTTCAATGCTTTAAATTCACTTTATTACAATTTAAGCAGTGAGGAATCCGTATTTGGTAAGGGTTACGTTTGGTAAAACATCTACATTGGAAAACCTCCTGCGATATAAGGAGGAAACTAAATGAAAAATGACACGAGACAGGAATTGCTTACATGGCAACAGTGGCAGGAACTTACCGGCTGGCAGGCAACACGGCGCGAGTATAAGGATACAGTATTCCGTATGCTTCACAGGGACAGAAAAAACTGCTTGCACTTTATAATGGTGTAAATGGGACGGATTACGATAACCCTGACGATTTGGAGATTGTCACACTTGAAAATGCTATTTATATGAGCTGCAAAAACGATGTTGCATGTGTAATTGACTTTACTCTTGACATGTATGAGCAACAGTCCACGGTAAATCCTAATATGCCTATCAGATATTTGGGGTATGTTGCAAGAGTGTTTGAAAAGCTTACGATACATAAAAATGTTTATTCAAAGAGGTTGATTAAACTTCCTACGCCTAAATTTATTGTATTTTATAATGGCAGAGAAAAACAACCGGAGTGCAGGGAATACAGATTGTCAGACTCATTTATGACAAAGGCAGAGCATATAAGTCTTGAGCTGGTTGTAACGCAACTGAATATTAATACAGGTTATAATGATGCACTTATGGAAAAATGCCCTGACCTCTTTCAGTATATGCAGTATGTTTCCAAAATCCGTGAGTACAATCAGGAAATGCAGCTCGAGGCGGCGGTATCAAGAGCTGTTGACGAATGCATTGCAGAAGGAATATTAAAGGAATTTCTTTTGCAGAATAAAGCTGAGGTGGTAAGTATGAGTATATTTGAATATGATGCGGAGCTCCATATGAAGATGGAACGTGAAGAGGCTTTTGAGGATGGACATGCAAGGGGAATAGAACATGGAGAAATGAAAAAGCTGATTACTCTCATATGTCGAAAAAAACAAAAATCCAAAACCCCTGAAGTTATAGCTGAGGAACTGGAGGAGGATTTGGAGGAGGTAAAACGGATATATGATATAGCTGATGCATTTGCACCTGAATATGATGCAGAAAAAATATATGAAAAGCTTGTGCTAAAATAGTGCATACCAAAGATAGTGGGTGATGCACAGCCTTATAAATGAGCGAGTTAAATAGAGAGCAGGGACTATTTGAGTCTCTGCTTTTTGTTAGATAATAAAGATTATTTGGGTGGTTGGAAGGTGATTACACATGGTTTACCTTCTGTTTATACCAACATTATGAGAAAACGTCAACGACCGTTAACAATTAACAACTATTAACCGATATATAAAGTAACAATATATGATTACAGAGTTTGCGAGGCAGTCACTGTAATATTGATTGAAAGGATGGAAGCAGTATGGCAAAGGAAGAGATTACACCGAGCGAATGGCAGATTATGGAAGTCTTGTGGGACCACGGGGAGCCTATGACATCATCCGAGGTCTACAAAAGAATGCAGGGAAATGTGGATATGTCAATGAGAATGGTTCGTGTACTGATGAACCGGCTGAACCAGAAGAATATCCTTGGCTACACGGTGGATGAACATGACTCACGGGTTTATCATTATTATGTGCAAAAGACTAGGGAGGAATGTGTGAAGGACAAAAGCAGGAAGTTTGTGGACAGCTATTTTTCAGGTAATGGAACAAATGCGATGGCTGCACTTTTGCAGAGCTTTTCCTTGACGGATAATCAGATAAAGGAACTGGAAGAAATATTAGAAAAGAGCAGAAAATCGAAAAACAAGTCTACGGATAAAGAGGGCGAGAATCATGTCTGATTGGACACAGCTTGGCAGTTTCCTTGATTTTTGCACAATATATTACACGACCCAGCTTGTGCGGTGTGCGGTCTTTTCGTTTCTGTTAATTGGACTTGTGATGTTTTTGAGAAAAGCACTTTTTTCGGAACGAACCTTTATTAAAGGGCTGTTATGGTTGTCTTTTCTTTTCATCCCGTTTCTTGGAAGGCTGAAGCTGTTTTATGAAAATAAAGTTTTATGCAAAGCAACATGGTGGATGACGAAGGGAACAATGTCCTGCTTACTGGTTGACCGTATTTATGTGGCAGGAATCCTGGCAGCTGCCATGTGTATATTTGGAAAACGGATGCGCCTTCGGAGGCTGGTTGCCGGAATGGAAAGGGTTTCTCTGGACCATATCATAGTCAGCGTTACAGATATGAATGTAACGCCGTTTACTGTGGGGCTGATTGCACCGAAGATTGTTATTTCGAAGGTAATATTAGACAGTTATGGCAGAGAGGAATTAAAAGCTGTCATACAGCATGAACGAACGCATATCCGCTTAGGACATTTATGGTTTGGGATGGCATGGGATATCCTGCGGTGCATCTTATGGGTGAACCCATTCCTAACAATCTTTCAGAAACAGTTTCGCGCGGATTTAGAGGACATCTGCGATAGGGTGTGCATACAAAAAAGCGGAAGGACGGCGCATGAATATGGGATGGTACTCTTAAGAACCTTAAAGCTGCTGCAATCAGGTTCGGACGATACACCGCCCGCCGTTACATATGCGGGGGAAACGGAATTTGCAGATATGAAAAGACGGATGGCTAAGATTGCAGGCTTTCGCCCATACCGGAGAAGGGCGTGTGTTGGAGTAGCAGCCGTAGCCGTACTGATGATTGCGGTTATGTTTCTGCTGATACATACGAATTCTTATGCAAGGTATAATGCGAGCAAGGATATTATGATTGGAAATTATGATGGAAATGCGCAAATTATTTTTTCTGATACTGAAGAATTGGGGCGGATAATTACATACGATGACAGATATGTTTATGTAGAGCGAGAAGCCTTTGAGAAGCTTTTAAAGGAAAATAATGCAGATGGGGAAATATGGATTGTATTTGGCGGATTTTATAAGCTGCCGGGAATGGGTGGCGCAGCAGACGCTTGTATTTACGAAAATGATTCAAAAGATAAAATCGTGCAGATTCCATACGATAGTATAAGAGATAACTGGTATTTAAAACTACTTAAATTATTATAGGCATAGTATAAATGAAAAGGATTTCAATAAATTTATCAAGGAGGACAAAATTATGGCAATGGAGATTTACGGGAATCTTCCCGACTATGCAATCAGGAAGCAGAATTACAGCAGCTATGCAGCACAAGACATGACCGGAAGTAGTGCCGCAAATGGCACGAAAAAGAAGGAGACAGAAAAAACACAGGAAACAACCGGGAACAGTAAATCCAAAAGTACAACAGATTATGCAAACGAACTGGCAAAGCTTGTTCCAAGCGCTGAGTTTAGAATTGGCAACAGTTATTCGACGGAGAAAACCGGAATAACGTTGACAGTCAGTCCGAAGCTTCTGGAGAAAATGCAGCATGATCCTGAAACGGAAAAGGAGATGAAAGAATTAATCAGGGGCGTTGAAACGAAAAATAAATTAGCTGAAAAATGGAACAAAATGACAGGCACAACAACCGTGTTTTGCCATGACTGGATTGATGAAAATGGAAAATTTTATTCTTTTTCTCAAACTGTGAGAGAGGACAAGCTAAACAAGAAGCTTCGCAGGGAAGCACAGGAAAATACCAAAAAACTGATTGAAAAAACAAAGGAAAAGGCAGCAGAAAAGAAAGAAAAGTTAGAGGAGACATTGGAGACAATGGAGGAAAAGAAAGAGGATACAGATAAGACTGCGGTAAAAGAACCGATACAGGCAGGTGCGAATCTGGATTTGCAGATATAAAAGACACAAAAAGTTCACAAAAATTATTAGCACTCGCTATTGACGAGTGCTAATATGCGTGCTATAACATAACTAGAACAAATGGAATAGGAAAAACAAAATATAAGTATGGCGATTCCCTTCCAATGTCCAAAGATTCTAATAACAAGGTGGATTTAGTTTATAAGAAAAAAGGAGCGATGACTTATGATGACACCTAGTATTTTTGGAGAAAACTTATTTGACGATTTCTTTGATGACTTTTTTGATTTGCCTGAGATTGATGATAAGGCAATGCAGAAAGCACAGAGAAAGCTGTATGGGCGTCATGCGACGAACATGATGAAGACAGATGTGCGGGAACACGACGATCATTACGAGGTAGATATTGATCTGCCCGGCTTCAAGAAAGACGAACTTTCTCTGGAGCTTAAGGATGGATATCTGATGATCAGCGCAGCAAAGGGACTTGACAAGGATGAGAAGGAAAAGAAAAGCGGAAAGCTCGTCCGTCAGGAACGTTATGCAGGCAGTGTGAGCCGAGCTTTTTATGTGGGAGAAGATGTAAAGCAGGAAGATATTCATGCAAAGTATGAAAGTGGAGTGTTGAAATTGGATATTCCGAAGATGGAGCAGAAGAAACAGGAGATTGAGCAAAAGAACTATATTGCCATTGAGTAACAGGCAGGAGACAAATTTGTAATTTTGGAGGAAAAGACAAATGAATACTTTTAAAGTACAAAAGAGAGAAATGGACAAGAAAGCAAAACAGCTAAGAAGAGAAGGCTTTGTTACCGGAAACCTTTTCGGAAAAGATATTGATGGCTCTATTCCGCTTTTGATTGAACGAAAGGAAGCAGAAAAGATTCAGAGAGAATGTTTAAAAGGCTCACAGTTGTATCTTGAGCTGGATGGAAAGAAATATGATGTTCTGCTTAAGGAACTGGATTA
>CAZLZH010000013.1:0-658 GCA_964563955.1 uncultured Bacteroides sp.
ATAAAATTTCTTCTTTTTCTGTTTTGACTATTTTTTGATTTTGATTTTCTAAAATGTCAATTACTTCGCCATATTGATATTCAATTCCTAAATTTTGAACTTGTTCATATATATTCATCGCTAAAGTTGGTCCATCAATTTCTTTAAAACCTGGATAATTTTCTACTCTTGCAGACCTATTAATTTGCCCTCCTGGAACACTACTTTCCAATAATAATACATTGACATTGGCACGTTTTAAATAGATTGCTGCTGTCATACCTGCAATTCCTGCACCAATTACAATACAATCGTAAGTTTTATTCATTTGTATTCCTCCTTTTAGAATATATGATTAAAATAAGGCCAAATATTAAAGTAATGATGGACACAAGTTGAGCCATACGGATATTTCCAAGCATTAAACTATCTGTACGCATTCCTTCAATGATAAATCTACCAATTCCATACCATATTAGATAAAGTCCTGAAGTTTGTCCGGATTTATTATTTCTTTTGCTATAAAAAATATATAAAATGATAAAACCGATAAAATCCCAAATAGATTCATATAAAAATGTGGGAATATAATAGGTAGAATCAATATACATTCCATTGATAATAAAATTTGGTAAATGTAAATCTTGTAAATGAGAAAGTGTCGTTACTGCACCATGGG
>CAZLZH010000013.1:668-46373 GCA_964563955.1 uncultured Bacteroides sp.
CTTCTCCATTAAAAAAATTTCCCCATCTACCAATTGCTTGTCCTAATATAAGACCAATCACTAACATATCAGTTATTTCCCATAGGGATATATTATGTTTTTTCGTATAATACCATACAAATAAAAACCCAAATAGCACCCCACCATGAATGGCGAGGCCCCCTTCCCATATTTTGAAAATGTCAATTAGGTTTACACTGTAATAATCAAAGTTAAATATGACATAATAAAGTCTTGCACCTATAAAGGCAATAGGAATGGTATAAAAGAATAGATTAATGATAAAATCTTCTTTTATGTTTCTTTTTTTGGCTTGTTTTAAAATGAGAGTCCCACCTATGATGAAAGCAACGAGTAGAAAAAAAGAATACCAATAAATTTGAAAAATGCCGAAATCAATCATAATTGGATTCATAGGTTACTCCTTTCCTAACATTGGTCTTATGAAGTATTTATCCATTATCATATTCATAAGAGATATCAGCAGAGCAACGAGACACGTCATTAAAACTCCACCAATTGTAAAATGGCTTCCTAAAAGGAAATCGACAATATATAAGATAAATACATTAACAAATGGATAAAATATTCCTAGTGTGATAGCTGTTAATGGAAGTGTCAACCATACCAATACTGGTTTAATGGTATGATTTAAGATATTCAGTAAGATTGCCGCGATTAAAGCCCAAATTCCAAATCCACTATTATCGATTTGAATAGTTTTTGGGAACAATACGGATACTGTTATTAAAATGAGGGCATATCCTAACATATAGAGAAACCATTCTAAAATATTACTATATTTCCCAAATTTTCTTTTTTTGTGATTTTCTTCTATGATAATTGTTTTCATCGCTATCTCTCCTTTTTTACATTTTACCATTTTCTTCTTTTAATTCAAATAGAATATCCCTTAATTCAGTTGCACGTTCAAATTGTAAATTAGATGCTGCTTCTTTCATCTCTTTTTCAATTTGATCTATTAAGTTCATTTTTTCCTGTTTACTCATCTTAGCTGGTGCTTTTTCTTCAATTTCTTTGTTATTGATCTTTACGTTACCTGTTCCAGGTACAAGGTATACTCTTGCTATACTGCTCTTTCTTCTGCCTTTTCCGTAAAATCTATTACTATTCTTACTCTTAGCCATGAACGTTTCCTCCTTAATACTTAATCTCTAATACTTCCGGCTTCTGAGCCTGCTGCTTATGCTCCGGGCCAGCGTAAACATGAAGCTTCTTGATCATCTCTCTGCCGAGAGGTCCCTTTGGAAGCATTCCCTTAACTGCAAGGTAGATAACGTCTTCCGGCTTCTTAGCAAGCTTCTCTTTCAAAGTCTGCTCCTTCATACCGCCGACATAATCAGAATGATGATAGTAAACCTTCTGATCCAGCTTCTTACCTGTTACTTTAATCTTGTCTGCATTTACAACTACTACATAATCGCCTGTGTCGATATGCGGTGTAAAAGTCGGTTTATTCTTACCTCTTAAAATACTAGCGATTTCAGATGATAAACGACCTAATGTATGTCCTGTAGCGTCAACTACATACCACTTTCTTTCAATGTTTGATGGGCTTGCCATAAAGCTCTTCATTGTGGTTCCTCCTTAAAAATCTCGAATCTTTGTCTTGCTGAAAATATATGCGCATAAACCGAAATGTCCGAAACAGCTTTGCTGCATCTATCTTCCTGCCAACAGTAAACCTGACAAAATGCGCTTGTACATATTCCCGGGGCTGTTGGGTTTATGCATAGTCCGCCCTTTGTCACATCTAGTGATTATATTATACGAACCCGTGTGTGTCAACGATTTTTTTCAAAATATTCAATTCCCACAAGCGTAAGTCCGCACGCTTCCGCCTTCGGACCTGCCACGGCGCGATTCCTCGCATCCAAAATCTCTTTCACATGCTCCGGCGGATACATATTCATGCCGCACTTTAGCAAAGTTCCCATGATAATGCGGACCATATTGTACAAAAATCCGGTTCCTTTAATCTGCATGATAATCATCTTGCCCTCCTGCCGAAACGATATGTCCGTGATGGTTCGAACGGTGCTCTCCACCTGCGTGCGCGGCGTGCAAAATGATTTGAAATCATGTTCTCCTATCAAATATGAAGCAGCCTGCTCCATCTTCGCAATATCAATATGAAAATAGCAGAATTTCGAATACAGACGGACAAGCGGGTTCGGAAATCGGTCATTCCAAATGCGATATTCATATGTTTTAATTGTATCACAAAACCGCGGATGAAAGTCATCCGGCACCTGACAGGAATCCTGTATGCGAATATCCTCCGGAAGTCTCTGGTTTAAGGCAAAGCTGATTTTGTCCGGCGGGATTCTGGTCTCTGTATCAAAGACTGCGACATTTCCGAGTGCATGTACCCCGGAATCCGTCCGGCTTGCGCCGATAACCTTGATGTCCTCCTGCAGCAGCTTAGACAATTCGCGGTTCAATATTTCCTCAATCGTAATTCCGTTGTCCTGAATCTGCCATCCGCAGTAATTCGTACCATCGTAGGCAATTATCAATTTTACACGTATCATATTACATCCTTTCCTCTATCAAAAAACTACCGCCAGCCACACACTTACTATCATCAATATCAAAAGCAAGATATAACAAATCCAATCATTTCTTCCATATCGAAGCGGTCTTAACTTTGTCCTCCCCTTGCCTCCTGTATAGCATCTTGCATCCATGGCATCCGCCAGATTGGAAGCGCGGTCAATGGAGTTTTGAAACAGCGGCACAAGCACCGTCTTTAAACTTTTCAACCTCTTTACCGGTCCCCCGCTATGAAAATCGGCCCCCCTTGCCTCCTGCGCTTTCATGATACGGTCAAGCTCCTCAAAAAGAACCGGAATAAATCGAAGGGCAATCGTAATTCCCATCGCAATATTCCCCGACAGATGAAAACATTTTTCAAACCCATCCGTAAGTGCCGTCGGCGTTGTCGTGTACATGATGAGGGATGACATAAAAATAAGCAGCAGCATACGCCAAAATACGAATCCAAATTTTATCAGTCCCTGCTCCGTGACTGTCAACCCGATAAAATGGGTTATGGCATCACCAGTCGTCGTAAAAATATTCAACGCAGAACAGATAAACACAAACAACAAAACCGGTCTCATCCCCTTGAACATATAGGATCCCGGCACCTTCGACAAATACAAGGCACAAACAAATACCGCTGTCAATAAACTGAACAAATACAAATTCCGGTCAATCAAAAGCAGGATAATATATATAATTGTAAATCGTATCTTGACTCGCGGATCCAGCCTGTGTAATACAGAATCCGCACTGTGATACTGCCCGATTGTTATGTCCTTTAACATCGTTTTTATCCTTATATAAATGGTTTCAAATTACTATATCCACTATTGTCTTTATCCGTCATTTCATGAAGAATATGGGTGAATACAACGAACAATATCCGCAATTCCTGTCTCTATGTCCACGGTCATGCAGTCAACCGGGAGCCCCTCCAGCCGAAGCTTTACCAAAAGCTGCATAATTACCGGAATCGCTGTTAAATCCGACTCCTGATCTATGCCTTGTCGCTTTCCCTGTTTATCCGAAACTGCATCATATGCCATACGATAAAAAACGTACTCCGGTCTGCCGGAATTTTTGACTGTATGATCTGCAAGCCATATCACTCTGTCCGCATGTCCCGCGACACTTTCCATGTCATGACTGACCATGATAATCGTCATGCCTGCTTCCCTGTGCAGTGCGTCAATAATTGCAAGCATGTTTTCCTTTCCCTCCGGGTCGAGTCCCGCAAGCGGCTCATCCAGTATCAAATACTCCGGCTTCATGGCAAGTACGCCCGCAAGTGCCACACGGCGTTTTTGCCCGCCGGATAATTTTTGAATCGGAATATCATAGATATCGCTTGAAAGTCCGACTAATCGAATCGCCTCATACGCGCGCTTCTCCGCTTCAACCTCCGAAATGCCAACATTGCGCGGGCCAAACACGACATCCTCATACACATTTTTTGCAAAGAGCTGCTGCTCCGGATATTGAAATACATAACCAATCTTACAGCGCAGTTTTTGAATATCTGTCGTTTTGTCTGCCACATCAAGTCCATCTACATAAATCGTCTCCGGTTTCGGTTTCATCAGACATGGAATATGCTGTAAAAGTGTCGATTTTCCGGAACCGGTCTCTCCGACAACTACCACATACTCGCCCTTTGCCACACTGATTGATACATGCTTTAACACTTCATTTTTTCCGTAAGAAAATGATAAGTCGTTAATCAGAATCGCATTGACAGGGTCAAGTCCCGAATGTTCTTCTACCGGCTGCTGTAAGGTCGTTCCAAGTTCAAAGGCATACGGGTGCTCTTTCTTGATACGGGCAGCAAGTGCATCGACAGAATACAGATACGCATCCCGAATCACACCCTTTTCAAGCAGAGAATCCTTTATTTTCACAATGTCCGGGCAGGAAAGCCCATACGAAATGAGTTTTTCCTGGTCTGAAAAGATGGCTTCCTTTCTTCCCTTCATCACAAACCTGCCCTGATTCATAATGTATATCGTATCTGCCCACAAAAGCTCATCCATCCTGTGCGTAATCATGACGATTGCAATGCCAAGCTTCGAATTTAATTCCTTCATGCAGCGAAGTATCTCCATGCGCGAACGCGGGTCCAACATACTGGTCGATTCATCAAGCACAATACAGGATGGCTTCATCGCAAGTACACCGGCAATTGCCACCTTCTGTTTTTCTCCGCCGGAAAGCGTCTGTATTCTCCGCTCTGCAAAATCACGAGCATCCGTCTTATATAAACACAGTCCCGCTTGATTAACTGCCGTCAAGACACGCTCCCATAACTCCTTTTCCGGAACGCCGATATTTTCTGCGCCAAATGCCACATCCTCCGCAACAATACTCCCAAACAGCTGGTCATCCGGATTTTGAAACACCATACCGACAAGCTTACGAATATCGAGCGTATTCTCCTCCTGCATGGCATCCATGCCGCCAATCAGAACGGTTCCGTCAACTGCGACAAGCAGACGGTTTAAAATCTTTGCAAATGTGCTTTTCCCCGAACCATTCTTTCCGGCAACCGCGATAAAATCACCTTTTTTCACATCAAAATGAATCCCACGGATTGCTGATATCATATCCGTGAGATTCCCCTCTTCGTCCCGGTCAAAATATTCAAATTCCAAATCCCGAATTTTTATCAAAGCTCTGCCCAGCTCCTATATACATTTCTACATCGCAACATTTTTATAATACTAACACATCGCCCGCATTTTGTCTTGTCATATTCGATATTGCAAATCATAATCCTGTCATGTGGATTGCATATTATTTAGCGGAAGGCTGGTTCATATACTCATAGCATTTTTGGTTCATCATGCAGTCCGCAAGTGCCCGATGCGCCCCGGCCGTACTAATATGGTAATATTCTGCGAGATCGACCAGTTTATGGTGTGCAAGCTCCGGCAGCTTTCGGCGAGACATCGGAAGCGTATCAATATAGGAATTAGTCACCGTCTTTCCGAACAGCTCTTCTGCCGCCTTCCAGATGAATTTCATATCGAAGGTATGAATATTATGCCCTACCAATATTTCCTCTCCAATAAATTCCATAAATTCCGGCAGAACATCGGCAAGCACAGGCGCATCCTCTACCATGTCATCTGTAATATTATTTACCATTGTTGCATAATACGGAATCGGTCGTTTTGGATTCACAAGTCTTGAAAATGTGTCGACTGTCTTACCATCCTTTACCTTCACTGCCGATATTTCAATAATTGCATCCTTTTTCCAGCTTGTGCCAGTCGTCTCAAGGTCAAAAACGACATAGTCAGGCACATAGTCCCTTTGCAACGTTCCTCTTTTGTCTCCTAACATATAAGCTCCTTTTTATTCACAAATGTATTGTATATCGATTATTTCTTGTCACGCGATTTTCCTAATCAATCTCGATAACCACAAGCTCCGGTCGATTGAAAATCCGCGGTGCAAGCGTGCTTTCTCTTGCAAGTCCCCGGCTCACGATCATCGTCTGCGTTTCAAAATCATATCTTCCTCCGGCATATTCCGGAAACATTCCCTGATCCGGTGCATACAGACCATTTATAAACGGGAACCTCCATTGGCCGCCATGTGCATGTCCGGATAACACCAAATCCACAGGATACTTCTGATATGTATCAGCCAGCTCCGGACGATGTGTCAGCAAAATCGTATAGGCAGACTCATCTATATTCTCTGTCGCTGCTACAAGCTGCTTCTCCATCTCTACGCCGTCCTTTGTATAGACAACGACATCCGGATCATCAACCCCGCATATATTAATCTTCTGACCATTTACTTCGATTGTATCGCAGGAACCGGATAAAATCGTAATTCCATATGACCGCACAATACGAAGAATCGTATCTATATCCCTGCTCCAATACTCATGATTTCCAGTTACATAATAACATTTATAACGCTCTGCCAGATACCGGATTGTTGTTTCCGCTCTGTCATACGATATCCGGTCATCAAAGATATCCCCGCCGAGCAAAACAAGGTCCGGATTCTGCCGGTCAATTGCATCCGTGAGCGTATGCTGATTTTTCCCATACCGGCATGCATGCAGATCCGTTACGAGTGCAATCCTGATATTGGCATTCACCTTATCGCTTTCCATATGATATACGATCGTCTTTAAGCGCATATCACACGCTAGGATTAAAAACAGGATAATTACGATACATATAATCATGCGTTTCCATTTTTTCTTTTTGGGAATCTTCTTAGGATTTTTTATCTTCAAGAGCAACACACCTCCCATTTTTCACATTAAAAAGTATAGCACAAATCGACAGGGTGTGCTATGATATATCTTTATAAGATATGAAACATTTTCACGGGAGGTACATCATGGATTTTTCAAGATATCCAAATATCAGCGCATCCGCAACGACACTCGGAGGCATCAAAAAAACTGTTTTCAACAAAAAAGCATTGGCACAGGCAGAGGAAAGCTGGGACAGACTTTCCGCCGAAGACATCATGCATATCGAACAGCAGATTCCACATGCAACGAAGGTTCTGTCTTCTTTTGTTATGCCATATGCCATTTGTATATATCAGGCACATACATTTACGGTCATTCCGGTTCGGGATATCATGTGGTTTCATGTAAGAGTTGTAAAGCAAAGCGTCAATTTTATACCGACAAGCAAGGAACACTACATTGAAATGTTAGCGCGTGACGGCAAGTTTTATACACTCGGGCAGGTAAGTACAGGCGGATTTTCCAAGAAGGAACCCGGAGCCGAAGCCCTTGAGACAATCCGACAGATTCTGCTTCCTTACCGCGCCGGCATCGTGTACGGATATTCCAACGAGATTGAGAATTTGTTCCGCAATAATTTTGCACAGGCTGTCCAGATGGTCGACCAAAAATCTGCCGAACAGGCACAGATACATCAACAAGCACAACAGCAAATACAGCAACAACCACAATATCAACAGTATCAACAGCAAATGCAACAACAATACCAGCAACCGCAACAACAATATCAGCAGCCACAGTATCGTCAATAATAAATCTACATAAAAAATACCGCCCCAAATCGTTAGATTCTGTTCTAACCTTTAGGGGCGGTATTTAATTACAAAACAAGCTTTTATTTCTACTCCAAATTCAGCTTGTGTTTGCATATCCAGCTCGTAGATACCGCAAGAGCCGCAACACCGAGCAGCTCGACAATATCGATTGCGAACCAGATAATCCTCCAGGTGCCTGCCATCGTATCAGCAGAGTCTACCATCTTATTCAATGCATTTGACACACCCGGAGAAGATAATATTTCCCCTACCACAACTACAAGCACACAGTAAATAATTGCCAGCGCAATATAGCCAATGACAGACATCAGACGCTTTCCCTTTGAGAAAGAATGCCCAAAGCTGTATGCCAGATTGATTGACCAAAGAGAAAATAATACGCCAAGCCACATTCCAATCACAAGCAAAATAGCGTCAAGCACAAGCAAAGAACGCTCAACGGAGCTTCCTGCCATCTGAAACATATTTTCAAGCCATGTGATAAATGAGCTGAAAAATTCAAAATCCCTCATCGCAATACAGATACAGAGCGGATACAGCAAAGCCAGTAATGTTACCATCACAATATCACATATCATACGCGCAACAATTATGGTCGATGTTTTGACCGGAAGCGTATGCGTCAAATATCCCTGATCCTTAAAGAACCGCTGCGTGAAATCTGTGCATGGCATAAAGATCAGTGCAAAAACCACAATCATCATTGCAATGCCGAACAGCCCATCCATGATTAAGACAAATGTTCTGAAATAATCATTATCAATCGCTCTTCCCAGAGCATTTAAACCGCAGATAACACCTGAAAATACAAGTATTCCAATCGACAGCGCTGCCACCTGTCCGAAACGATTTACAAATTCATTTTTTATACATTTTCCTAGCATCGAAATACCTCCCTGAATATCTCATCAATCGACTGTCCCTTTTGTGCACGAAGCGTATCCGCATCCTGCTGGCATACAATCTTCCCCTCTTTGATAAATATAACCTCGTCCAATATATTCTCAATATCGGAAATCAAATGTGTGGAAAGCAGAATCGTTGCCTTCTCATCATAATTTGTCAATATCGTCTGTAAGATGTAATCACGCGCCGCCGGGTCTACACCTGCAATCGGCTCATCAAGCAAGTATAGCTTTGACCGCCGACTCATGACCATGATAAGCTGTACCTTTTCTTTGTTACCCTTTGACAGCTTTTTAAATATCATATTCGGATCAATGTTTAACAATGCCATCATATCGTAAGCACGCTTTTCATCAAAATCCGTATAAAAATCCTTAAACAGATTGACAAACTGCCGGATTTTTAAATGTTCGTTGAAATATGTCCGCTCCGGCAAATAAGAAACAATTGCTTTTGATTCCGGTCCTACAGGATAGCCGCATATGGAAATCCTTCCCCGCTCTGCCCGGAGCAATCCGGCAAGTAACTTTATCAGCGTTGTCTTACCGCTTCCGTTCGGTCCTAAAAGCCCGATAATCTTTCCCTCCGGCAACTGTAGGTTTAAATCCTCAAATACGGTTTTGGAAATCCCGTATCCTTTTCTCATGTTCGTAATTTCTACTACGTTACTCATAATCTCCCTCCTAAAATATAACGCGAAAGCACCTCTGTCATCTCGGCATGACTATAGCCAAGCTGTTGCATACTATTCACATATTGCTGCACATATTTTTTGCTGAGTTCATCCCGCATATTTTCAATATTCATCACGGAATCCGCAACAAATCTTCCGGCAGTCCGCTGGGAATACAGGATTCCATCCCGTTCGAGCTCCGCAAGTGCCTTCTGCATCGTGTTCGGATTGACTCCGGCTGTAACAGCCAGCTCCCGCACAGACGGTATTTGTTCACCCGGCTTTAAAATTCCCTGTGCAATCTGAAGCTTAATCATATCAACAATCTGCAAATAGATTGGTGCTTCATTATGAAATTTCCATGCCAAGCTCTCAACCTCCTTTTTTGTATTATTGTATTACTTAAATAGTACAATAATACATCCAATTACATTTGTCAACTATTTTTTTCAAATTATCAATCGCAGATTAATGATTCCGGATTTGCGTTGCTTTGCGCAAAATAAAAAACAGAGCGCTTGAAATTTCAATACGCTCTGCCCTGTGTCTTTCCCAAAAAAATCACGATTCATCTAATACGATGCTGTCATATACCTGCATATCAACGCTGTCCGGATAAGAGAACTCCGGATCCATAATTTTCTCCCACTTGATAAGTATATCCGCTAACGCAGTATTGACTGCATCATTATATAACACGATCTTCCGCTCACTTGTCTTTGACTGGTCCGTAAGTGCAATCATCTGAAAAACATGATAACCGTATTCCGTTTCAACGACAGTGCTGTACTGCCCGTTTTCCATCGAATAAAGCAGGTCATAAACCTCCTGGCCGTATGTCTCCAATATATCCTGCGGACTCATGCTCTGCGTCTTCGCCTGCGTAAGCTGATAATATTCTGCCAGCTTTTCTATGTTCTCAGCATCCGCATTTTCTTCAAGGGATGTGGTTGCAAGCGTACTGCACGCCTGCATGGCATTCTCATATTGCTGCTGTTTTTCCTCGTCCGTATATGGTGCAACGACTCCATCCTCCGACATACTGTAACACGGAAAATACATATCATAAAAGGTTGTAACCCGCGCTTCCTCGTCGGAGATTTCAATCTTTTCATCCGCGAGAATCTGCGCCTCCACCTTGGAAGCAAGAGCATTTTCATACAAAACAGTTTCTGCCTTCTCCTTCGTAATCTCCATCAATGTCTGCTGTTCATCCGTCAGTCCATCGAAAAAAGTATCTGCTTTTTCGTTTATTTTTTCTTTTTCTTCTTCTGACAGGGAAATATCCATTTCCTCTGCGTGTGCAACCAATGTCTTGACACGCACAATTTCATTTACAACCTCTTCACGCGTCAGGTTTTCCATTGTGACGCCTTCTCCTCCATCCTCCGGAAGAACGGTCTGCCATATATCCGAACCATACTGCATCTCATAGCGTTCTCGAACGGTCTCGATGTAAATGTACACTTCCCCCTTCGTCACGAGATTATCTCCATATTGAAACACAAGTGTACCTGTGCTTTTTTCCGACTCTGTTACCTCATCGTTTTTACCGCAGGCAGTGAACATTCCCGCAAGCATACAGAAACATAACAAAAAAGAGAGCACTGTTCGATTTCGTTTCCATTTTTTCATTTGTCTGGTTCCTCCTTCTTAAGACTCTCTGATTCAGGATAAAGCATCATAATATTCTCAATTACCTGTTCACATTCAGACACAAGCTGTTCCTCAATCAGCTTGGAAATCTGTATCCGAAAATAGGTCTGTTTTCCTGCCACAAGCTTCAGCTTTCCCTTATAACGCTTCAAGAGCATCGGAATCCGTTCCGTATCTGCGGGTGCCGTCGGAAGCATTACAAAGCGGACCTCATCCGATATATATTTGATGTCCGTAATATATGCCGCATGCGCAGCCGCCTTCAAATATGCAACATCAAGCAGCCGGAAAAATACCTTTGGCGGTTCCCCGAAGCGATCCCGAACCTCCTCTAAAATCGCATCGTTATCCTCACGGTTTTCTGATTTTGAAATACGCTTATAAAGGTCAAGCTTCACATACTCATTTTTCACATAGCTGTCCGGAATGTATGCATTTAACGGCAGTTCGACATTGGTCGTAAATTCCTCCTGCAGCGTCTCACCGGACAGTCTTCGTATCGCATCATTTAACATCTGACAATACAGTTCATAACCGACTGCCTCAATATTTCCGGACTGCTCCTGCCCTAACAGATTCCCGGCGCCGCGGATTTCCAAATCCTTCATTGCTATCTTATACCCGGAACCCAAATCTGTAAACTCCCGAATTGCCTTCAGTCGTTTTTCCGCTACCTCTTTAATCATTTTATCCCGCTTATACAGCAAAAATGCATATGCGCTTCGATTGGAACGCCCGACACGCCCGCGAAGCTGATAAAGCTGTGCCAGTCCAAAACGGTCTGCATCGTGAATAATAATCGTATTGACGTTCGGAATATCCAGTCCTGTCTCAATAATCGTTGTCGAGACAAGCACATCAATCTCCCCGCTGATAAATCGCCGCATCATTTCCTCGAGCTCACGCTCCGGCATCTTACCATGTGCATATTCGATCGTTGCATCCGGCAGCACCTGCCGAAGCTGCGCACAAATATCTGCAATCGTTTCCACACGATTATACACATAGTACACCTGTCCGTCCCTGGCAAGCTCCCGATTGACTGCCTCCTTCACAAACTCCAGATCATACTCCATGATATAGGTCTGAATCGGCAGACGGTCTACAGGCGGTTCCTCCAGCAGGCTGATATCACGCAATCCAACAAGACTCATATGCAGGGTACGCGGAATCGGCGTTGCCGTCAGTGTCAGCACATCCACATTTTTCTTCATCTGCTTAATCTGCTCCTTGTGCTTAACACCAAACCGCTGTTCCTCATCAATGATAAGCAGTCCGAGGCTCTTAAATTCCACATCCTTTGACAACAGCCTGTGTGTGCCGATAACAATATCGACCTGTCCGTTTTTCATCTCCTCCAAAGTCTGCTTAATCTGCTTTGGTGTACAGAACCGAGAGAGCATCTTCACATTGACCGGATAGTTTTTCATGCGCTCCGCAAATGTGTTATAATGCTGTTCCGCCAAAATCGTAGTTGGAACCAGATATGCAACCTGTCTGTTATCCTGCACCGCTTTAAATGCCGCGCGGATGGCAACCTCCGTTTTTCCGAAGCCGACATCCCCACACACGAGACGGTCCATGATTTTTCCGCTTTCCATATCCCGCTTTGTATCCTCAATGGCCTTTTGCTGATCCAGAGTCTCCTCATACGGAAACATCTCCTCAAATTCGCGCTGCCAGACCGTATCCTCAGAATACTGAAAGCCCTGTGTACTCGAACGAATCGCATATAAATCAATCAATTCCCGCGCGATATCCTCGACATGTCCGCGCACACGCGTGCGCACCTTTTCCCATTCCGGACCGCCGAGCCGGTTTAACTTCGGTTTTGCCCCCTCCTTGCCGGAAAGCTTTCCGATCTTATCCAACTGCTCCACTGGGACAAACAGCTTACTGCCCTTTGCATATTCGATTGTGATATAATCTTTCAGACGACCGTCCGTCTCTACCTTGCCAATACCTCTGTAAATGCCGACACCATGATTCTGATGCACCACATAATCGCCGACTGAGATATCGGAAAAGCCGGCAATTTTTTCTCCGGTATACTTTGGCAGCTTCTTCCGTTTTTTCTGCTTCTCAGAAGTGAAAATATCTCCCTCTGCAATGACAAGGAGCCGGCACTCCGGAATCTCAAATCCCGTCTCCATACGCCCAACGGAAATCCGAACCTCGCCGGGCTTCATCGGCTGTTCCCGGTTCTCAGTAAAAAAAGCCGCAACATCATTATCCTGCAAATTTTTTGCAATCCGCCGTCCCCTTGTAGCAGACGGTGATAATATCAAAATCCGGTACTGCTTCTTTTTATGTGTTTCAATATCCTTCATCAGTCCTTCAAAGCTGTTATTATAGCTTACAAGTCCTTTTGCATCTATCTGAAAATGATAGGCTTCCTCCCATGCCGGCTGTTTTTTATACAGCTCTGACAACAGCACAGGGCTTCGATTAACAAGCCTTCCGATGATTGTCTTTGCATCATATAAAACATCCGCCTGCGTTGGCAGCACATAGCCCCCCTCTAAGCGGCCTGCCATAGACATACCGAACTGCATTGCATAAAAATCAGCACGCTGATTTACCCGCTCCGGATCATCAATATAGATATCCGTCTCCTTCGGAAAATAATCCAGAAAAGAAACCGTGTCCTCATAAAAATATTCCACCATGCTGTCTATTCCCATCGTGGAATTAAATTCTTTTAACTCCTCGATGACGGATGACACCATTTTGTTTAGCCGCGCATACTGTTCCGTATGAAAATGCTCCTTCAATTTCTTTGCCTGCGCTTTATGCTCTTTCTCCAGTCTGCTGATTCCCCGGCTGATTCGCATATCGTCAAGCACCATCTCCGACGACGGATAAATCACAAACGATTCCACCCTCTCGATCGAGCGTTGGCTTTCCACATCAAAGCTTCGGATACTGTCGATATCATCCCCCCACAGCTCAACACGATAAGGACACTCCTCTGTCAATGAGAAGATATCAATGATACCTCCTCTGACAGAAAACTGCCCCGGTGTTTCCACAATTGTTGTTTTTTCATATCCAAGCGTAGTCAGTTTTCTTGAAAATACATCGAGATTTAATGTGTCTCCGATCTTTATGGTAGTCCTGTTTTCAAGCAGATGTAACAAAGGCGGGATTTTATCCATCAAGCCTTCTATCGTCGTCACGACCGTACACGGACGTCCCTCTGCAATCTTCTTGAAGATCTCCAGACGTTCCTGCACGGTATTGTTACTGTGAATGTCTGCCGCATAAAACAGTGCATCCTTCGCCGGATAATAATAGGTCTGCCGACTATAAAACCGGTAATCCTCGACAAGCTCCCGCGCTCTACGTTCCTCGTAGGTCACAATCAGCTTAAACCGGTTTTCATTTGACAAACCTTCCATCAGAATCGGTGCGATACGGCGATCCATGCCCCATACGTGATGCACACCTTCATGTTCATTTCGATGCTTTTTCAGTTCTACAAATCTTGGATCCTCCTGAAATGCGCTTACTAATGCCTTCATGTCTGATCCTCTTTGTCATCTATTAATTATACTTATTCATGGCATATCCCACATCATGCAGGATGATATCTCTGACCGCCTCACGGGCACGGTCGGCGCTCTCACGGATTACCGGCTGTTCCTCCTTTGAAAAACGTCCGAGCACATAATCTGCCAAATCCATTCTCGGCGGTTTTTCTCCTACTCCGATTTTAATTCGGGTAAACTCCTGCGTATTTAGATGTGCAATGATATTTTTGATTCCGTTGTGTCCGCCTGCACTTCCCTTTGCACGAATCCGCAGCTTTCCTACATCAAGGCTGATATCATCGTAAATGACAATCAAATCCTGAAGATTACACTTATAAAAATCCATCAGTTCGCGCACACTCTCGCCACTCAGATTCATATAGGTCTGCGGCATCGCAAGCACTACCTTCTCGCCCTCTATCACGCCTTTTCCAATCAACGCCTTATGCTTTTTCGTATCGACAGATATCCCATATGTATCACTAATATTATATATCACGGAAAAACCTACATTATGCCTCGTTCCTGCATATTCTTTTGTAGGATTTCCAAGTCCAACTACAATCTTCACTGTCTGTCTCCTGTTTTCATATCATTCTTCCCGATGGCACATGATTTGCTCGGCATCCTCTAACTGATCGATTGTATTCACCCCGAGGATTTCATCACACACATCTCCGGTAAGCGCCAATGCCGACACCTTCAAACCTATCTTTTTAATGAGTGCAATCGTATCCGTCAGATAATATTCTCCCGCCGCATTCTCGTTGCTCAGAAGGTCAAGGCTTGCCGAGAGTGCCTCCGAATTAAATACATACATACCGGCATTGATTTCCTTACATGCCAACTCCTCCTCAGTTGCATCCTTATGCTCCACGATTTTTTCAAAATTGCCCGCGGAATCCCGTATAATACGTCCATATCCGGTTGGGTCATCCAAAATTGCGGAAAGAACCGTTACTCCATTTGCCTCTTTTCTGTGTTTTTCCACAAGCTCTGTCAATGTTTTACCTGTAATGAGCGGCGTATCTCCGCACAACACAAGTGTGTCGCCTTCCGTACCGATGAAATCCTTTGCACATTTTACCGCATGTCCGGTTCCAAGCTGTTCCTTCTGCTCCACATACTCCACTACATCGAAAATCGCGTTTTTGACCTCACCGCCTTTGTATCCGATAATGACACACACATCCATTGCACCGGCATCCTTCGCCGCCTGAATCACGTAATGCACCATCGGCTTCCCAAGACACTGATGCACAACCTTCGGAAGCTCCGAATTCATGCGTGTTCCTTTTCCTGCCGCTAAAATCACTGCTTTTAATTTACTCATGTTATTCAACCCTCTTATTCCCTAATCATAAACACTGTTGCGAAACTGTTCTGCCATCGACTTTGCCTCAGCGGCATCCGTCGTTTCATACACATAAAGCTCCCCGTTTTTTATCTGCTGTTGTATGCCAAATGTCAACGTATATGTCTCATTTTCATATAGTTTATAATATTCCGGCAAATCCGGTGTACACCCTGCCGTATCAAGCTCCATCTGCTCTGCCATATCATCCGAGAGTTTGATTGTCACATAATACAAGTCCGACTTCCTCTCTGCATCTGTCATCGTCTGTTCATAACGCTCATGTGCATCCCCGAATGTGACATACACATCGTTAATGCTATCTGTTGTAACAATCTCATTTTCCTGTGCATCCGTTATTGTAATGCCCTTCGCCTGCTGATAGGCAAGTCCCTTTTTCTGCAGGTCACGAATCTTTGCGCGGTAACTGTAGGTCATCTCACGCGTCAGGTTCTCCACATAATCATAGACCTTTAAAAATTCCTGATTCGAAGGATTTAAACCTCCGGATGTGTGTTCCCCATCAGTTGTATATACCGTCAAGGACTTGTACTCTCCTTCTTTCAAGTCACGATTTCCGATATTTTCACGCATATGATACAAGTCAACCTCATCCATGTATGCCTGTATTTGCACAATCTGTTCCTGCGTAAGCTTGATTGTATCCTCCGGACATTCCTCCGTGGATAACCAACGGTTAAAATCATCTGCATAACAACGCACGGTTCCATCCTGATGGATTTCCAGATTCAGCGTATACATCTCATAGGTTTCCACACCCTCGCCCTTTGCAGTTGATGTCACCTTCAGAAAAATATCATCCGCAAGCTCTGCTTCCTGATTTCCACACGCTGAGAGCAAAAAAAGCATACTAAGCAGACATAATATCCATCCGCATCTTCTCTGTATATTCAAGTTTCTACACCTCTAATGCACAATTACGATAATTATAGCACATTTATAATGTAAATGTCATCTTTTTCATTTCAGATTCATATAAGTTTTATATATTTTCACAATTTTTACAAGTATTGTAGCTTTTCTTTCACAATTATTGTAAAATAGGACGCATAGTTATCATTTACCGAAATAAGAAAAAGGAGATTGAAACATGAGTCAGGAAATTCCTTACAAAATTTATTTAGAAGAAAACGAGATGCCAGCAAAATGGTACAACGTACGGGCCGACATGAAAAAGAAGCCGGCTCCGATTTTAAATCCGGCAACCCTTCAGCCTGTTACACTGGAGGAGCTTTCCAGTATATTCTGTACAGAGCTTGCAAAGCAGGAATTAGATGATACGACACCATATTTTGATATTCCGGTTGAAATCCGCGATTTCTATAAAATGTATCGCCCGTCACCATTGGTGCGCGCGTACTGTCTTGAAAAAAAGCTTGGAACCCCTGCACATATCTACTACAAGTTTGAGGGGAACAACACATCCGGAAGCCATAAGTTAAACTCCGCTATCGCGCAGGCTTATTACGCAAAGCAGCAGGGCTTAAAGGGCGTTACGACAGAAACCGGCGCAGGTCAATGGGGTACCGCACTTTCCATGGCATGCTCTTACTTTGATCTGGATTGTCAGGTTTACATGGTAAAATGCTCCTACGAGCAAAAGCCATTCCGACGTGAGGTCATGCGTACCTACGGTGCAAAGGTCACACCATCCCCTTCCATGTCTACGGAAGTCGGAAGAAAAATAAACGAACAGTTCCCGGGTACAACCGGAAGTCTTGGCTGTGCAATTTCTGAAGCTGTAGAGGCTGCCACATCGCAGGAGGGTTACCGCTATGTTCTCGGCTCTGTGCTTACACAGGTTTTGCTTCACCAATCCATCATCGGACTCGAGACAAAGACAGCCTTAAATAAATACAACATCAAACCGGATATCATCATCGGCTGTGCCGGCGGCGGCTCCAACCTCGGCGGACTTATCTCACCATTTGCAGGTGACATGCTCCGCGGAGAAGCAGACTACCAGATGATTGCTGCAGAACCTGCATCCTGTCCGAGTCTGACAAGAGGCGTTTATGCATACGACTTCTGTGATACTGGAAAGGTATGTCCACTTGCAAAGATGTATACGCTTGGCAGCGGCTTCATTCCTTCTGCAAACCACGCAGGCGGACTTCGTTACCACGGCATGAGCTCTGTCGTTTCGGAATTATATGATCAGGGACTTCTTGAAGCCAGAAGTGTTGAACAGACAGAGGTATTTAAGGCAGCAGAAATCTTTGCCCGTATCGAAGGCATCTTACCGGCTCCTGAGAGCAGCCATGCAATTAAGGTTGCAATTGATGAAGCTATGAAATGTAAAGAGACCGGCGAGGAAAAAACAATCGTCTTTGGTCTGACCGGTACCGGATATTTTGATATGGTTGCTTACCAGCGTTACAATGACGGCGAAATGTCCGATTATATTCCTACGGATGAAGAGCTTGCAAAATCCATCGCAGCTCTTCCGGTCGTAAAATAAATCATAATTTAAAAATCGGGTGTAGGCTACACCCGATTTTTTATTCCATCTTTACGAGTCGATTATATTGTCATGCCGAATTTGCTTAGATCCACCTTGCCGTCTACAACCTCTATTCCGTCTGCTTCGAGCAATCTCGCCTGTGCGCCTGCACCGCCAAATGCAAATTCACCTGATAACTCACCCTTTGCATTGACAACCCGGTAACATGGTATGTGAAGCGGATCCGGATTTTTGTGCAATGCATTTCCAACCGCACGCGCCATTCTTTTATCCCCTGCCAGCTCTGCCACCTGTCCGTAGGTTGCAACTCTTCCTCTCGGAATCTTTTTTACCGCTTCATAGATATGCTTTGATGCACTGTCTGTCACCAAATCATAGCTGTGTGCAATCATCGCCTTCACATCCTCATCCGGAATGCTTCCGTCTAATATAATTGTGTTCCAATGCTCCTTATTCTGATGCCAGCCGGGAATGACCGCATCGTATGCATCCCGCCACAAATCCCTTAGTTCCGGTGCTGCCTTGACATTCAAATTGATATGACCACCCCGCTCATAGGTCCACAAAAATGCCTTTTTGTTTCCCCGTACCCGCACAAGCTGCCAGTTTTCATCATGAAACGGAGCATCCTGGTATGTGCCGTCAAAGGAAAGCCCAAAGCGAAGTGCTTCCTCTCTTGTTCTCATTTTGTACTCCTTTACTCCGACAGCCGCAGGCTCATCTCATACTGAAAGCTGTCAAGGTTATTGTTGTGCAAGTCAATTGCCTCTGCGATATCATAATCCACAAGAAAATCGTTCTTAATTGCCACGATACGATTGCTTTTTCCAAGACGCAGAATTTCAATCGCATAGGCACCCATCAACGAGCCATACATTCTGTCCTTCGCTGTCGGCTGTCCGCCCCTTTGAATATAGCCGAGCACGGATACTCTTGACTCAATTCCTGTCTCCTTCTGTATCAGTTCTGCCAGCTTTCCGGCATCCGTCACACCCTCTGCCACAACCACAAGATAGCTGTTTCTGCCATCCGTATGCCGTTTTTTCAAGCTGTTGATGATATTGTCGAAATTGCCATCCCATTTTTCCGGAAGCACAATTGCGTCCGCCGACGTTGCCATGCCTGCCCAAAGTGCAATATAGCCGCGCTTTCTTCCCATGACCTCAACTACGCTGCATCGTCCGTGTGACACAGAGGAATCACGGATTTTATCGATTGCCTCCATCGCGGTATTTGCCGCCGTATCAAAACCAAGTGTATATTCTGAACATGCTACATCCCGGTCAATCGTTCCCGGTATGCATACGATATTCACGCCCTCCTTCTGAAATTCAATCGCTCCGCGCAGGGTTCCGTCTCCGCCGATTGCGACAACCGCATCCACGTCATGACTGCGCAGGTTTTCCGCTGCCTTTTTTCGATATTCCTGTTTTAAGAAGCGCTCACTCCTGCTTGTGAAAAGCATAGTACCGCCCTGATTATTTATGTTTCTGACCTCCTCGAACCCAAGCGGTATCGTCTCCCAGTCAATCAGTCCGTCATATCCTCGCAGAGCGCCCACGACGTCAATTCCAAGCTGTGTTGCACTAAACACAACGGCGCGCACTGCAGAATTCATCCCCGGTGCATCACCACCGCTTGTCAGAACTGCAATCTTCTTTATATTACACATAATCGTTTCCTTTCTTTTTTCCGGATATTTGCAAAATATAATACATATCATACAGCAAGCCAGACAAAATTACAATTGGAACTGTTGCTGTCACATTCTATTATTGTCGCAGTTCTTCAACTATTACTGTCACGTTACCGTCACGATAATTTCACGATTTTGTGGTTGCCAATCAAAAACAATCATGCTATGATATTTAAAAGCATTATTTTCTATTCTATTTTGTGTCCTACCACATTCATTACTCTTAGAATCACAGAACTTCGATGCTTTGTTTTCACTAAAAAATATAAGCAGCGGGGAACCGGATTTAAAAGAGCATATTCCTCCTGCAAAAAAGGAGGAATTTTATGAGCAACGAAACAAATGAGATTTCAACCGAGAAGGCAACACCAAAGACAAAGTACAAGGATACTGTATTTCGGATGTTGTTTTCTGACAAACGGGAGCTGTTGGCTCTCTACAATGCGGTAAACAGTACGGACTACTATAATCCGGACGAACTTATGGTTACGACACTGGAAAATGCCATTTACATGACTGTGAAAAATGATATTTCCTGCGTGGTCGATATGCGTCTCAACTTATATGAGCATCAATCGACTGTGAATCCGAACTTGCCACTTCGGGATTTGGATTATGTATCAAGGAATTTTTCACAGTTTTATTTGAGAAAAGACATTTATACGCCGAAGCTGATTCCGCTTCCAAATCCGAAGTTTATCGTATTTTACAATGGTGAAACGCCACAGCCTGCCATGCGGGAGCTGCGTCTGTCAGATGCATTTGTACATAAGGAAGAACATCCGAAGCTGGAGCTGATTGTAACCCAGATTAACATCAATCCGGGCTATAATGATGGTTTTCTTACAAAGTGTCCGACCTTAAGGCAATACATGCAGTATGTCGACAGAATACGCAGGTATCAGAAGGATATGACGCTTGAGCAAGCCGTTTCCATTGCAGTGGACGAATGCATAAAAGAGGACATATTGGCTGAGTTTCTCAGAAAAAACAAAGGGGAGGTAATCAGCATGAGTCTCTATGAATATGATGAAGAATTGCATAGAAAATCCATGATAGAGTATGGACGCGAAGAGGGGCTTAAGGAAGGGCTTGAAAAAGGATGTACATTAAAATTAATTTCCCAAATATGCCGTAAGCTCACAAAAGGAAAGGATGTTCAGACGATTGCTGATGAGCTGGAGGAGGATACAGATGTAATAGAAAAAATCTGTAAAATCGCTGAAGGTTTTGCCCCCGATTATGATGAAAATAAAATTTTAGACAAATTTCTGACAAGTACTGTGTAAATAAACAAGGCATCACCTCTCAAAATGAGCTTTAGGTGATGCCTTGCTTCTATACATTTTTTCCTAGTTTGAAGCTTTTTATTTTCTTGTTTGCGTTTGATGCTCCATGCAATGACAGACGCCACCACAGTGACTGCAATCACAACCACAGGTTGATTTTCCTGCCGCCTTATCTTTCAACATACTGCGCACAATCAATATAATAATGGTAAGTAATACCAATAATACAACTATCGTTCCTATATGTGTCATAAGCAACCCTCCCTGCTTTTAGAATATCCCTTCGCTTTATGCATGTACCGGTTTTTCTGCATTTTTATTGGGACGAAACAGCATATAGAAAAACCAAACAAGGATAAGAATTGCCACACCTGTTCCAATTCCAAATCTTCCATTCGAAATGAATGTGCCAAGCTGATAAACAACCATTGATACAAGATATGCGATTCCGCACTGATAACCAATTGCAAACCAAAACCACTTTGTATTGTTCATCTCCCGCTTGATTGCACCCATTGCAGCAAAGCAAGGTGCACAAAGCAGATTAAATAACAGGAATGCGAGTCCACTTGCCTGTGTAAACGTGTTTGCCAGTACCTGATATACCGGTTCTCCGGTTCCGCCATAGAGAATACTCATCGTACCGACAATATTCTCCTTTGCGACAAGTCCGGTCACACTCGCAACTGTTGCCTGCCAGTTTCCAAAGCCCTGAGGCTTGAAAATCCAAGCAAACACATTTCCGATTTTTGCAAGAATACCAGCGTTGATTTCATCCTCCGCAAGCATACGGAAGCTTCCATCCACCCATCCGAAATAAGAAGCAAACCAGACAACAATCGTGGAAAGCAAAATGATTGTTCCTGCTTTCTTGATGAACGACCAGCCACGCTCCCACATGCTTCTCAAAACAGCACTTACCTTCGGCATATGATACGCCGGAAGCTCCATCACAAATGGGGATGTATCGCCTGCAAACATTTTAGTCTTTTTCAAAATAATACCGGAACAAATAATTGTAATCACCCCGATAAAGTATGCACCCGTGGAAATAAGGGCGGAGCCATCAAAGATTGCACCTGCAATCATGGCAATAAACGGCACCTTTGCGCCACACGGAATAAAGGTTGTCGTCATGATCGTCATACGGCGATCCTTCTCATTCTCAATCGTTCTGGAAGCCATAATTCCCGGAACACCACATCCCATCCCGACAAGCATCGGGATAAAGGACTTTCCGGACAATCCGAATTTTCGGAAGATTCGATCCATGATAAATGCAACACGTGCCAAATATCCACAATACTCCAAAATAGCAAGTAGCAAAAACAAAACAAGCATCTGCGGTACAAATCCAAGCACAGCACCAACACCCGCAATGATTCCATCCATAAGCAAACCCTGAAGCCAATCAGCACAATGTATCTTTTCAAGACCCGCCGATACGAGATCCGGAATAGATGGTATAAACACACCGTACTCTGCCGGATCCGGTTCCTCGCATGCGAAATCCTCCATATAGACACGCACAGCCTCCTGAAGCTCAAAATAATCCGACTGCACCTCCTCTGTCGCAAGTGTCTCTTCATCTTCCACTGAGTAAGTTGCAACCGTATCTGCATCAAACATTGTCAACAGTTCATCTGCCTCCACATCTGCAACATCCATCCCCCGTTCCTCTGCACATGCATAAAATCCATTTATGATTCCTTCTGCTTCCTCATAAGCCTCTGCATCATCTGCGTAGGTATTCCCGTCCTCATTTGTGTCCATGCCGAACAAATGAAAGCCTTCGCCAAACAGGTTGTCGTTCGTCCAATCTGTACACCATGCACCCACGGTAGACATGGAGATATAATACACAAGGAACATAACAACTGCAAATATCGGAAGCGCCAATATACGATTGGTCACAATCTTATCAATCTTGTCGGATACAGAAAGCTTTTTGCCATTCTTTGCCTTCTTTACACAAGAATCAATCACGGAAGAAATATATCCATATCGCTCACTCGTAATGATACTTTCCATGTCATCGTCATAGGCATCCTCAAGCGCCTTAATATCCGCTGACATATCCGGAAGCTGCTTAAGATGCTCACTGATTTTGCTATCCTTCTCCAAAACCTTAATGGCAAAGAATCGTTTAAATGATTCTTGTACAGAGTCTCCCAGCTGGTTCATAGTCTTCTGTATTGCAGCCTCAATATCATCCGCAAATCTATGTACACACGTGACTTTTTTCTTCTCTTTTGCAACAGCGACTGCCCTTTGTGTCAGGTTTTCAAGTCCCTCACTCCGCAATGCAGATATCGCAACGACCTCACATCCCATACTCTTTGAAAGCGCCTCGACATTGATTTTATCTCCATTCTTGCGTGCAATATCAATCATGTTCACTGCCATAATAACCGGAATCCCAAGCTCTATAATCTGCGTGGACAGATACAGATTACGCTCGATATTTGTGCCGTCTATAATATTAATGATGGCATCCGGCCGTTCATCGACCAGATAATTTCTTGCAACAACTTCTTCCAATGTATAAGGAGACAACGAGTAAATACCCGGCAGATCCATGATTGCAACATCCTTGTCACCCTTTAGCTTACCTTGTTTTTTCTCGACTGTAACGCCCGGCCAGTTACCGACATACTGATTGGAACCGGTCAGTGCGTTAAATAATGTAGTTTTACCGCAGTTTGGATTTCCTGCAAGTGCAATTGTAATTGCCATAATTTTTTCTCCTTAATATATGAACGCCACGAAACACTGGCTCAGATTTTTATGACTTTAGGCGTAAGTAAAGATACTGCCTATGCAGATGCCTGTCGAATCGAACATGATTTAAGCGACGAGACCTATAATGCAGTTAAAAAGCATTACAACGAAAACAGGTAGGAAATGATTTTCTCATCTCCTACCTGTTATTTTTATGCTAAGAATCCGGATTCAAGCTGCGTGCAACCTTCTTTTTGCAGTAGAAAAATGCCGGTATCAAAAATGCATCTGCAAACAGCCATGCAAGCGGACTGGCAAAGCAGGCTCCTGTATATCCGAATTTCGGCACCAGCCACATACCTGCAAGTCCTCTGGCGAGCATTTCCATAACGCCTGCAAGTATCGCAAATGTGGAAAAGCCCATTCCCTGTATCGTGAAACGAACCGTATTGACCAATGTCAGCAGGCAGTAAAACAGGGATATGATCATCAAAAATCGGCTGGAATACTTCATAATCGTCGGATTCTTTTCCTCCAAAAACAGCATTGTCAGGCTGTCTCCAAAAAAGTAAACGACCACTACCATCACAGCCGACACGATAAATCCCATAATACAGGCGGCACGCAGTCCCTTTCCGATACGATCCAGCTTCTTAGCACCGATATTTTGTCCTGTATAAGGTGCCATCGTCTGTCCGAGTGCATCAAACGGGCACGCCAGAAATATATTAATTTTAGAACCCGCTGTCATACTCGCAACATAGATGGAGCCAAGTCCGTTGACCGCTGTCTGCAATATAACGGAGCCGATTCCGGTTATGGAATACTGAAGTCCCATCGGAACACCATTTCCGCAAAGAGTCTTTATAAGATTGGATTCCGGTTTCCAATCCTCCTTATCCATCGCGAGTATCGGGAATTTTTTCCGCATATAAATGACGCAGATGACCCCGGATATTCCCTGTGAAATTACAGTTGCAAGTGCCGCACCCTCCACATTCATACCGAATCCGACGATGCATAAAAAGTCGAGTCCGATATTCAACACGGAAGAAATCGCAAGAAAAATGATTGGCGATTTACTGTCTCCCAGTGACCGGATAATCGCTGCGGTCATGTTGTAAAGAATCGTACATGGTATACCCGCAAATATGATAAATATGTATATATATGCATACTGAAAAATGTCATCCGGCGTATTCATCAAACGCAGCACCGGCTTACAAAATATAAGCATTAAAGCTGTAAACACAACACTGAATATGACACTGAGCAGCGTTGCGTTGGCAACCATTTTTCGAAGTCTTTTTTCATCATGTGCACCAAAGCATTGTGCAACCGGAACCGCAAATCCACTGCATAAGCCCATGCAAAAGCCTATCGTAATGAAATTCAGACTTCCCGTAGAGCCAACGCCTGCAAACGAATTGACTCCGAGATATTTTCCTACAATCATGGTGTCAACCAGACTGTAAAACTGTTGAAACAATAGTCCCATAAACATCGGCAATGCAAACCCGAAAATCAATTTCATCGGGGAACCGACTGTCAAATCCTTTGTAGGACTTGATTTTTGTTTTGTCTTTTTCTCTTCTATTAACATGTGCAAACCTCCTGCTCATGTCTCCCCAAACGACATGTCTCTTATTGTTTTAACTGTAACCGCCTATTTATTACTCCGTTCCATAGACTGCTTCATCTATGTAACGATAATAATCTGTTTTATTAATGGTTTCCGCCATATTAAATTTATTTTTGACAAGCAGCTGTATCTGCTGCACATAATCCTCATCCACCGGTGAACCGTCCATGCTTTTGGTCTCTCCGGTATTGGCATTATAGGAAACGCGATCCGTGAAAAAGCTTCGGTCATTAAATATGACGAGCCCCTCTGAATCCGATAAAATATCCTGTCCGGCAAGCATGCGCGAATCATACGGAAGTCCCATCAGATTCAGCATCGTCGGCAATACGTCCAGACTGCTGCAATATTTCGATACATATACAGGCTCCTCCATGGATGCCGACCAGATAATCAATTTATTTTTATACCACTCAAAGGTAGAATCAAGCGTTTTACCGGCAAGCTCATCGACCACCTCTTTGTTATCATATGGTACATGGTCCGCTGTCAGCACGATTACTGTCCTGTCTGCCACGCCGCCCTTTTCCAGTTCAGAAACGAGCGTTTCCATAGCAAGCTCCAACTCATACTGACATGCAAGATAAGCTTTTGTTGTATCGGAATAAGAAAGGCTCTCCACCTTGTCCTTATGCCGAATCGCCATATCATTTCCGGTAAAATTATACATGACATGTCCGCTTACCGTCAGGTAATATGTATAAAACGGCTGGTCATTGATATAATCTTTTATCGTATCTTCTACCATCTTTTGATCGGACTGTGGCCAAAGCGTCGAACCATCTGCCTTCCGCTCATATTCAAGTCCGTTCCCCATACCTGTCCATTCCAAGCCCATATTCGGATGTGAGATATGACGGTCATAATAAGTATAATCGTTGTTGTGATAACCCCTGGCTGTGTAGCCCTTCCGTTTTAACTGCTCCGAGAGTGTAAACAGCATGTCATTCCCATGACTGCCTGCCCGCACCATACTGAGATAGCTGCCGTTTGCCGGCATAAGCCCCGTCAAATCAGCATATTCGCCGCCAAGTGTAGAGCCGTACCAAAGCGGCGTGTAATAATTATCAAACACAAAGCCCTCATAGCACATTTTATACAGCATCGGCGTTCTTTGTTGATCCACACAGAAACCGCTGAAACCCTCCGCAACAACAAAAATGACATTATAACCCTCAAACATACCGGTATATTCATTTTTATTTGTCGGAGTACAGGTGTCAATATATTCATGCAAAGCCCGAACGCTTGCGTTATCTTCCGATTCTGTAAGCTCCTTCAAATCAATCTCCAGCACATTCGGCGAGGTGTCTATCGTCTCCTCAACAAATGCCAAAAGCTCATTGTTCTCCGCATGTTCTTCCTCAGTTCTTGCTGCATCTGTACCTGTCATGGTCTGTGCTGCATCCGTATGTGTTGCGGTCTGTGCATGACCCAGTTCTCCCGTATCTTCTTGCTCTGTTGTTTCCACAACTACAAACTCCGGTTCCGCACCCTCGATACCAAGCCTGTCCAAAATGCCGGATTTTAAATCCAGATAAAAGGATTCACATACCCCAAGCTTTTCGACTGCCATATTGACAGATGTATAATCCCGGTACACTTCATATGCCGGATAAACCGCATCCTTATCAGACCTCAGGAAGCAAAGCTCTACCAAAAATAGAAAGATTGCTGCCGCAAGAGAAAGTCCATATAGCTTCAACTCATGTCGTTCATATGCAATCCATGTACGAAAGAAAACAACCCATGCCGCAAACGGAATCAAATACAACAGCATGATCCACCACTCCCGTCGCACCTCACTCAAAATCACATCCATAAAATCGAGGGCCTGTCCTGCAACCCCGGCAGTTCCCATAAGCGACAGGTATGTGTCAAACACGCCACTATAAATAATCTGTGCCAAAAAATAAATGGTTATAAGCAAGAGCAATATGCAGGACACAATTTTCCCAACAACCTTCGGCAGCATACTTACAAGCGAACCGAAAACAAGTCCGTAAAATATTGCAAACAATATTTTATAGACAAGATTATCCACTGTTCCAAAACGAAATGCCTGAAACAAAACCTCCATATACAGAAATAATATAATAAAAAAGCTTTCCGGTGTTTTTAGTACCTGCCTTACAAGTTTCACCCAACTACCTCTGTTCTTATCCTCAGTCTAAGTGCTCCCGGATGGCTGCCAGCAGCTCATCATAGGTTTCATACGCAGCAAGCTCCGGATTATCCGCTTTAATCTGCTCTGTACTTTTAAATAAAAAGCCTGCCTTGCTCGCCTTTATCATTCCAAGGTCATTATAGCTGTCTCCACTCGCAATCGTTTCAAATCCGATTGACTGAAGCGCCTTGACGGTTGTAAGCTTGGACTGTTCACAGCGCATCTTAAAACCGGTGATCTCGCCGTTTGCAGCCACCTCCAAAGAATTACAGAAAATCGTTGGCCATCCGAGTTTTTTCATAAGCGGCGTTGCAAACTGTGCAAATGTATCACTGATAATGATAACCTGTGTCAGACTGCGCAGCTCATCCAAAAATTCCTTTGCGCCGGGAATCGGATCAATCTTGGCAATCGTGTCCTGAATCTCCTTTAACCCAAGACCATGCTCCTTCAAAATACCAAGTCTCCAATTCATCAATTTATTGTAATCCGGTTCGTCTCTTGTTGTCTTTTTTAATTCCGGAATACCACTCGCCTCCGCAAATGCAATCCAGATTTCCGGCACAAGTACGCCCTCCAAATCCAAACAAACAATGTTCATAGCCATAACTTCTTCCTCCGTTTTCTTTATTGTATAAGTATGTATGGTTGTTTCTCTGCATCCAGTGCAGCAAGGTAAGCGAGTACCATTTCCTCCGAGGTTGCAATACATCCGAGTGTCTCATTGCTTCCAATATGGAAGAATATTGCAGAGCCTCTGCCCGCCTCAATGGGATTCATATTAAAATTCACCACAAACCCATATTTATATGAAGATGGATAATCTATCATATGCTCCGCGCTCGCCCATGTTTTTTCACCATTCAATTCAACCTTCTGGTTATAAAGTTCCGATTCCGGATCATCTACCCAATATGTATTTTCCGTAATCTGAAAGGATGACAGCTTTGTGTCCGGTTTCTCATCTATATAAAATGCCTCGCCAATCGGAAATACACCTGCGGGCGTCATACGACTTCCCTCACGGGAATCCCGGCTGACTCCGTTCGCACCGACATAACCAGAGGTTGTGATTCCGGCATCCGACCAAAGCCCGCTCTCATCACATGTGTATAATGATATCTGTGCGGATGTTCCGTCTGCCTTCACAACAAGAAGCTGTTTGCAGCCAACCTCCTCAAGCTGCTCATATCGGACAAGGCTGGCAGAAAGATATTCCGTAAGCGTAGCCGGTTGCTCCTCATCCGGAACACCTGCTTCGGTTGTCATTTCCTCCGTCGTTTCCGCATCACTCTGTGTTGCCATTTCTTCCGTAGGTACAACATCACTCTGCGTTGCCGCCTCCGTCGTTTCCGCTATCTCCTGTGTTGTAACCTCCGCCCGCCTCTTATCTTTCGAATGACCGATATTGACAATAATGATACCGATAACCGAACCAATCACTAAGCCTATCATGACACACAATAACAGTCGAATTCCTTTCATAAAAGTCCTCCAAAATTCTTAATTTACACTTGTTTCTATATACGGATTTTTTGTTCCATCCAAACAGGTCAACAGCGAAGCCATATCGGAAGCCTTTATATCAATACATCCGGCAGTTGCACTGATATCTTGATTGTTTCCGCAAATTGTAATGACAGAACCCTTCCCCGGAACAACATTTTCGGAAGTAAGTCCGTTTCCGTTATGCTCGATAAAGATTACACAGGACAATTTCCCGGACACGATGTTTTCTCCTACATGATCTACACTGAGTCCATCCGCCTGACTTGAATCGACCAATGTATTATAAAGAGACGATTCCACATCATCCACAATCACAGTCGAACTGCTCGCCTGTTTAAATACCATACCGTTATTCGGATCCTGCGTGCCAAGCACAAATCCAAGCTTAAATGTCCCGAGCGGGGTCACACCTTTCCCTTCCCCGTAATTCGAACCAATACCATTTTTACCTACAACACATGCACAGGAAAACTGGGGTACCCAGTCTCCATTTGCCCAGTCATATAAAGTCATCGTTCCGCTTGTACTTCCCGAAGCCGCAGTGACTGTGATCTTCTGTGAATACTCATATGGACATCCGTTTCCCTCAGACACAGTCAGCACGACCTGCGTCTCCTCCACAACAGTCGTACCGGATGCGACACTCTGTGTAATGACAAGTCCTTCTTCAACCGTATCACTTATGTCATACTTGACTGCGACTGTCAGATTCAACGCTTCCAGCTCGGATTTTGCACTCGCCTCTTCAAGCCCTGTCATATCCGGAACGACGCATGTTTTTTCACCTTCCGTCGTATTCTCTGTCGTCGTTTCCTCTGTAGTATTAACCGTATTGGCAACCTCCTGCGTTGTCGCATCCTTGTCTTTCAAGGATGGACGGATTAATACAACATATGCTGCAACCGCTGCTACAACAACCAAAACAATTAAAATCGGCAAGATAAACCGAAGAGCCAGCGAAGCTTCCTTTTCCTTCTTCTGCAAGTCTGTATTCGGATGCTCCTTTTTTGATATTGGCTGTGTCTGTCTGTATAATGCCTTATCCTCCGTATTTGCATTCAGCACAGGCGGCATCTTTCCGTACATCTGCATCCCCTGTGCATTTGAATTCGGGTTCGTATTCGGAGTCATATTTGTATTTTGTACCGGCTGCGTCGCTCCATAGGGCTGCACATTCGGATTTATGCTCAAATTTGGTACCGGCTGCGTCGCTCCGTAGGACTGCGCATTCGAATCCATATTCGTATTTGAATTTGACATCGGCTGTGCCTGCCCGTAAGATTGCGCCATAGCCTCGTACATCATTTCAAGCTCATTTGCAAATTCAAGAGCCGTTGCATAGCGTTTCGCCGGTTCCGGTTCACATGCCTTTTGTATCATTTCCTGAAGAACGGCACTGACACCCTCTTTTCTCGGCTCCATTGCACGCATCATCATACCGAGTGCATAAATATCAATGGCAGGGCTATACGCCGCACCCTGTTGAAGCTCCGGCGCCACGAATGCCGGAATATTCCCCTGCGGATATTGACGAACCGGTTCCATCCCAATCAGTTGGTAATTTCCGTCGCCAAGTACAAGCACATTTCCCGGTCTTACATCCCCATGTACCTTTTTTTGCTGATGAATAACAGCAAGTACACCGGCTATTTGTGCTCCCATACGAACCAAATCTATCTCACGCAATGCATTTTGACTTATGTACTGTTCCAATGTCATAGGGTAATTCATCATCATTTCCCGTTCCTCTCTATTTTGAATATCTGCTGATAATATGCCTATATTACCACTAATCTATCTGATTTGCTACAATATAAATAATTTTATTTATAAAAAACGACCGCACATTTCGTATGGTCGTCTGCAAGCACTTTATTTTAAATATGGAAGCCGACTGCCTGACAAAGTTTATCAGGCATCCCGCTTTTTTCGTCTGTATCTCTTTCTCTTTTTGTGTACAGTTTTTCCCCGTTTTGCCGCCTGTTCTTTCCTGTATGTATGAATCTCATCCACTAATACCGTATAATCACGTTCAAATAAAGCCTCACTGATTTGTTCATGCACCACCTCTGCCGGAAGTCGCTCCACGATTAAATCACGCACAAACTCTTTACTTTTTCCTTTGTATGCAGGCAGTCCGTACATTTCCTGAATTCTTGCAAGCTCCGGTCTCCACAGGATACGGATCGTCCTATCCAATTTCGCATTCGGATTTTCCTGCATTTCCCGCACTACATAAAAATCAGGTTCTCCTGCGCCCGCATCCTCAACAGAGACAATCCCCCATGTATCCGGTACATGATCTGCCACATGTGTAGCATGAGTGCTTCCCACAACTACGATGTTTGCATCAAAATACAGTTCATAATCCTTCACCTGACGTTCGAGCCTGGTATAGCTGTCCGCGTCACTTTTTATCTCGATTCCGACAAGCCTTCCGGGAAGCACCATGACAACGTCGGCGCGTGAGCTTCCGATTGTTTTTTCTTCTAAAATACGCAGCTTGCCATACCGTTCCTCCAAAAAGTCAAACAGCGGTTCTCGTATATCTTTATCCAACAACATTGTACCTTCTCCTGCACAAATCTAAAACACATTCACACATCACTCAGGATTTTACGTCAAAATCATATCTTCGTATCTCACAGTTTCGAATTCCAAATGCGGCAAATTCTTCATTTGTCATATCACGAAAATAAGATTCTATAATTCTTGAAATACCATTATGGGCAACAAGCAGATACACCTTGCCCGTCTGAACAGCATCCACCCGAATATCATCCAGCAAATTATATATACGCTGGCTCAATTGCAGCATCGACTCCCCACCGCAATACCGGTTTACAAACTGTGCCTTTGCCAATTGAAACTCTGCACCATCCCTTGCGGTTGACTCATACTTTCCAAAATTCTGTTCCGTCAGACGAACCTCCGGTCGTGCCGGGATTCCGGTAAGCTCTGCAATATGCTTTGCAGTGTCTGCCGCACGAATCAGAGGCGAATACAGTATCTCATCAATATGCAGTCCCTCTGCTTTGATCTTTTCACCAAGCTCCATTGCCTGACGATGACCCTTTTCCGTCAGTGCGCTATCTGTTGCACCGCAAATTTTGTTTTCAACATTCCAAACCGTCTGTCCATGACGTGTAAAATAAAAATGTGGCATCTTTTCTCTCTTTTCAACTATAATGTATGTATAATAAACATTCCTATTGGCAGATTATAATATGGAATAAAACGATTCGCAACCCTAATCTTCTGAAGCCCTCGTTTGAAATTCGACGGCATACGGTCTGAAAAATACCTTCCGACATACAAAAAGGACATTCCCAAAGTCTGACTCCATCCTTGAGAATGCCCCTTGCTATATGAGCTCTTTTCAATTATTTCATATAAGGATTATTGACCACACAAATTGTATTAATGATATGCTCGCCAGCCGGAGAATCACCAAATAATATATGGTATGTTTCATTTTCACTATCCCCGCTAATTCCGCCGACTACATAACGTGCTTCTTCAAGAAATATACTTGTCCCTATAACCGGTTCGATGTTGCGAAGCGGCAGCGAATCTGTTGCATCACTTGCATACGTCCATTCATAGGAGCCGTCTACGGAAGGCTCGCCCCATAAAGAATGTGCATTATAGATGTTTCTTCCCATTCCTACTTCTTTTGTCAGGTAAAGCTGGGAATTCAAATTATATTTTGCATAGCCAACAACATTATAATTATAATCTTCATCCCACTCCCCAAGCTCTCTTGCCCACATATGCATATAAAAATATATAACATGGACATCCGGATCCGACAAATCAACATCCTTCTTTGCATCCACACTGTTTGTCACAACTATATGAAATTCCTCCGGATTCTCCTGATTCTCTACCGGACGTTCAAATTCTATTTTTGCATAAGCATATCCCAGGACGCTGCCTTCGGAATATCGTTCATCCGGTTCGTGATAAAAAATATCTTCCTCATTTATACTCCAACCCAGTGCTGCCACCTTTTCCTGAAATTCACTGTAAGGCATGGGAAGCGTAAAGGTCTCTCCCTCCATATAGAAACCGATATTATCCGGCCCAAAGTTCAGTCCTTCCGGCCCTTCCGGGATACCATCCACGATTTCTATCTCCTCTGTTGCTTCCGTTTCCATAGCTTCTGTATTCTCTGTATCTTCTGTATCTTCCGTGTCTTCACTCGTATTGTCTTCCGTAATCTCTTTATCAGATGCAGTATCAGACACAGGCTCCGTTCCTTCCTTCTTACAAGCCATTAACCCTAATACCAGACAAACCATAAGGAAACAAGCAATCAATCGTTTTTTCATACTGAATATACCTCCCTGTTATTATCATCCTACAGGAAGCATCCTAGCATCAAACAAATAGCTTTTCTACCTTTTCCCGATAAACGGTTCTGATTTTCCGACAAACGATTCCTTTCGAATTATTGAACGGTAAAATGTAAGTGTTTCTTCATTTCCCGTTTATGGGCATACATTTTTTCATCTGCTTCACAATAGATTCGCTCATACGAATCTTGTGAATCCTGAGGCACAGCATAACCGCAAGCTATGGATAATGGGAAATCCCGTGTGACATTTTCGCCTTCAATAGCATCCTGAAGTGCTTGCAGCATATTCGGCAAATCATCCTTGTACTTTTTATCTAACAATACTACAAATTCATCCCCGCCCACACGGAAGCAATGCCCGTTCGGCATAAAGGCGGTCTTGATGCTTTTGGATGCTGCCATAATCAATTCATCACCCTCCTGATGTCCTCGGCTGTCATTTACAAATTTCAACCCGTTAATATCAAGCATGATGCAAATCGGAAGCTCCTGCATATCGTTACATTCCTTTATATAGGCAGTACGGTTACCGATTCCGGTCAGCATATCAATATATGCCAGCCGCTGATAGGTTTCTTTCTCAGCCGCATGCTGAATAATATTTACCACCCTGTGAATGGCAGCATTTGCCAAAATGACAGAAAATACGAAGAACCCCAGACAATACATCGCCGCATATGGAATTTGGGGGATAAAATAATAACATATAAATGCCTGAACGCACAGAAGCGCGAACAACGCAAAGCCATATATGATTTTTTTAATATTCCGGTTCCCGGTACTACGGATATTTTTCCTGCACTCAAAAAGACATACTCCAAGCGTAATTACAATAGATATGTGTTCTAAAGGTAATGTGTATTCCTTGGCAGGAGAGCCGGTGGCATAAAGCACCAGATAGAGACACATAACAAAGAAATGTGGCAGTATCAGATATTTTAACGAACTGTTTTCTTTCTTTTGCTCACCCAGATCCAACAGCATTTTTTGAATAAACAATACCAAAAATACAGGCATCAGGCAAAAAGCAACGGACGAGAATAATCCCATCGCCCAATAATTGTCAGTAAACAGCATAAGAAACTGGGAATCATGCAACATCCATGTACCGGATGCAATCATAAATAATCCCAGATAGGTCAACTGTATATTTTCATATACCTTTTCCTTCCTTTGGGCATAGAGCATAACACTTGCAAAAATCAGAAGTATCCCTAACAGGATTAAATATACACTGATAAAACAGGTATATATAGTTCTGCGTAAAAAAAATACAATAACAGCTCTGTGACTTCCAATATACGCACTATCACAGATTTGCTTCTGTGAAGAATCGCTTCCCGTTATGGCTAATGTCAGTCTTTTGCCGGCACTGTCTGTCGGAAGCTCAATAAAATAGGCAGGCCGCACATTGATTTTTTCAGAATTATCAAAATGAAAGAGTAATTCTTCCTCTAAGAACACATCCATGGGAGCAGAAGCAGTAAAAGAAAGCATAAGGTTTTCTTCCTCCGGAATGCAGTACTGATAACAGGTTGCTTCGCCCCGGTTTTCTTCTGCCTGTTTCCATTTCCCCTCTAAAGGAATTAACAAATCCCGTCCAGAGTCACCGAGCAGCCCCTTCCTGTTTATTCCTGCACAAAATGCTGCAATAAACGTAATCGCGAACCCCATAAGTACAATAATAAGCAAAATTGTAAATATATGATAATTCTGACTTTTATAATCTTTTTCCATAATAAATATTATCTGTCCCCTTGTAGGATAAGCTCCTTATGAAAACCTTTATTACATGCTGATATCCGCAAGGCATATTTTATCATATAATATTCTGTATTGTCAAAAAGCATTCAAACATCAAATTCCACTGCGTGTTTCCGTTTCCAGATTGGGAACAGATTGCGCTGGCAAATATAATTCTCACGCTCACGAATGCTGATTGCATGAAAAAATGTCCGCCACATATCCGTATATGCATCCTCGTAATTCTCTGTCTGTGCCAAAGCGTCAAACTCGGCATCCGTCAGATAACGAAGATAGTTCTCACAATCCTTTGGATGCACACACGCAGTTTTCCGGTTATCATCAATAATCATCCAGTGCTCCGACGGCATACGGTCTGCAAAATGTCTCCCGACTAACATAATCACATCGCTCTTCGGTTCAAGATGTGCCACATAAACCTGATTGTTCAGTGATTGAAACCGAACAAACTCACGGAAATGATGACTTTCATTTCCAACCTTCCGCTTTAACTCCATCACACGCATGACATGAGGATTTGTATACATGCTGCATACCCTTGCACCAACGGCGAATCCTACCCGAAGAAAATTATAAATTGCCTGTAACGCATCCTCCTCCGTGGAGAGTGCCGCATAATACAGATACAGATATGCCTGCTCCGATATCCGGCTGCGCACAGAACGGATCACCTTTTGTGTCTTTTCTGCATCCGGCTCTACATGTACATATTCCTCAAACAACGACATCTGCTCAATCGGTTCCTTCTTTAATTGTATCTGATCATGACCGATTTTTAATGCCTCACTCCATGCATCATAAATGCATGTCATCTGATCCTCCAACCGATCCTTACACATATATATTTTCATGTCACACCAAAATCTGCAAATGTCATCTGCTGAAAATCCTGATTTGCATGCGAAACATTCCATGCATCTTTACGGTCAACACCGATCAACTGTCTTGTGATATATTGTTCTTCAATCGGTGTGTTATAAAGCTGTCTGCCTCCGCAGGTAATAAAATACTGTGCCCGCTTCAATACAACGCCCATCTTTTTCAGACTCGCATAATCCAATCTGCCGTATCTTCGCGCATAAACAATTCGTCCGGCAGACTTCGGTCCGATCCCCGGAACACGCAGCAGCGTCTGATAATCCGCGCTCTGCACCTCAACCGGAAACTGACTTAAATGCCGCAATGCCCAGTCACATTTCGGATCAAGCATTTCGTTAAAATTCGGCTTTTCCACCGTTAAAAGCTCATCCGCCTGAAACCCATAAAACCGCAGCAGCCAATCCGCCTGATACAACCTATGCTCACGCAGTAGCGGCGGTGCCGTGTCAAGTGCCGGAAGCGCCGCATCCTCATTCAGAGGAATATATGCAGAATAAAATACACGCTTTAAATCATAGCCCTGATACAACTGCTGGGTCGTCTGAAGCAAGGTGTAATCGCTCTCTCCCGTTGCCCCGATAATCATCTGGGTACTCTGTCCGGCAGGTGCAAATCGACGTTTTAACTGTGTCATATCCGCAGGTGCAAGCTGATACGCATTTGACCTTGTCAAAGCCGATGCAAGGCCATTTTGCAAATCGCTTATACCTGTTTTTTTGCGTTCCTCATCCGCTGTCTGTTCAATCGCTGTCTTTTCACTGAAAATACTGTTTTGCAGATAGTGATTTCCTTTACTTCGCTCCATATTTGCAGCTTTACCGATTGCCATGCGATGCGAGGCTATCGTATCCCGCACCTTACCCATCGGATCTAAAATAGTATGTAAGCTTTTATTCGGCGCCAGCTTTTTCAGACTATCCGCAGTCGGCAGCTCCAGATTCACACTGATACGATCCGCCAGATATCCCGCTGCCGCAAGCAGCTCATCCGATGCGCCCGGTATCGTCTTCACATGTATATATCCGTTAAAATGATATTTTGTGCGAAGTAAAAGCAGCGTCTCACACATCTTTTCCATCGTATAGGTCGGATTCTTCAAAACACCGGAGCTTAAAAATAACCCTTCAATATAATTCCGCTTATAAAATTCCACCGTCAGCTCACAGATTTCCTCCGGCGTAAATGTTGCCCGCGGTACATCATTGCTCGCCCGATTGATACAATATTTGCAATCATATGCGCAATGGTTGGTCATCAGGATTTTTAACAGGGAAATGCATCGTCCGTCCGCAGCAAAGCTGTGACAGATACCGCAGGATACCGAATTGCCAAGCTCACCCTTTTTTCCACGCCGGTCCGAACCGCTGGATGTGCACGCAACATCATACTTTGCCGCATCTGCAAGAATCTGCAGCTTTTCCTGAATTGTGTAATTGTTCTGAATTTCTGTACTCATACTTTCATTATAAGAACATACGTTCTAAAATGCAAGTACTTTTTCGAACATTTGTTTCGTATTTAACGTGCGTTTACTTTCTCAACAATCATTTCATAATTCGGCATTGCAACACCATACCGTTTCCCAAGACGCACCGGTTCCATGACAAGCCCTTCTATCTCGGACGGCTTTCCTGCCCAGATATCTCTCTGCATAGAAGTGGATGCCTCCGGCGCAAGCGCATCTAATATGTCCAGATTTGTCTTTTCGATATCGACCAAAAACGGAATCCCCATTGCCTCTGCAAGTGCTTCAATCTCTTTCGTACATTTTATAAACAGCATGCGTTCCTCGCCTGCTCTCTGAAAGGTTTCTGCCGTTGCATCATAAAAAAGCCCGCAGGCTGCCATCGGTGAAATATAGGCATATTTTTGAAATGTATCTCTGGCAATCTGATCGGAAAGCACAGCATCAATGCCCGCACGCCTTAACTCCTGTTCAATGATGAACAGACTTCTTCGGATTTCCTGATCCTTTCTGGCTCCGAAAACGATACGAAAAATATCGCCCTTTTGCAAGATTACTCCCGGCTCTTTAATCTCCGCCGCTATGTAAATACATCCATCCACAACCATCACTTCCGGAAGCTCCTTTTGCAACCGGCTCCCTGTACCGTAGATATTTAAAATCGGTATCACGACCGTATTTTCATCGCTATGCTTCTTTATGAATGGAACTATATCTAAAAGTGCATATCCCTTGACGCACACAAAAATAACATCCGGTATTCCTTCATAACATTCCATATCTACCGCCTTGATATCCTGTACAACAAAGCTGTCGTGATGCGCCGATTCCACACGGATTCCATGCTGCTGCAATGCCGAAAGATGTGCATTTCTTGCAATCAATGTCACATCCTCTCCGGCTCTTTTCAGCCATGCACCAATACTTCCGCCGCAGCCACCGGCACCGATTATTACATACTTCATCTGTTTTTCTCCCTCGTATAAATAATAATATTAGGCATTTGCGAAATACCCAAAATGTGCATCCATATAAATGATTTTAGCGAAGTCACTGAAATCAGTTTACAACAACCCTGCACTTTCGTCAAAATATAATCATCCTCCAAGTGTCACATCCTGTCTGTCATACCACTCCAATGCATGTTCAAAATCCTCGTCCGTATAATCCGGCCACAGATGCTCTTCCACATAGAAATCAGCATATACCGACTGAATCGGCAAAAATCCGGACAATCTTCGCATACCGCCCCAACGGATAATTAGATCAATTCTTGATATATCGCTCGAATATGGTTTTCCGTCCGAGCCCATATGGGATAAGTCCCATTGCCAGCCATAATTTACCAAGAAATTCAGCCGGATACCACCGCCATGCACCTGTGTCCGCTTTGTATACGGCAACAGCTCTTTTGGAAAACACTTTGATTGTGTATCACCGATTACGAGCAGATCCGCGCCCTCCCTTGTCAGCATTTCCACAGCCTTGACACAGGCGTTTCGAAATGCCCGGAACTGTTCTGCCGGTCGTTTACAGTTATCCACTGTAAATCCATAATATGTGACTTCCTTAATCCCCTTTTGCTTCGCCATCCGCAGCAGCTTTAATCCCGGCTCCAATCCATAGTCATAGCCATCCTGTTTTTTCATTCCGTTTTCCACAGCCCATCTGCGATTGCCATCCGGAATAATACCGATATGCTCCGGTTTATGTTTACTCATACTCATCACCTCATGAGGAGTATTGCCATTTTGCTGTCCGACTATTCGCCCCGGTCATTCTAGCAAGGTTTATATACCATTTCCAACCAATAAAAAACGCGGCAGTCATGAAATTCATCATCCTGCCGCTTCATAAACACTATGAATCTACTTTTTCTCTTTTTTATCCTTGCCATCCAATTTGGAAACAAGATTTACCTGATACTGTGCCATATAGTAAGAATTAAGCTTGATATTGTATTCCAGCATCTGCATCTTCTCGTAAATCTCACAGGCAACCAAAAGCACGATTGCCGGAATGAGACGCACGATTGCATTCAGCCAATAATCAAATCCATCGGAAACAGTCATTCTTCCACCCAAAAGATTTGTAAACTGCCAGATAACATACACAAGATACACTATCATAAATAAAACAGTAACTATCTCCAGCGGATTATCCAATAAGGAAAATCCATGCTCCTTGTAACCGCTCTCCTCGTAATCCTCTTCCATATACTCTTTGATATCTTCTGCATTTTCAGGTTCTTTGCTTTCCTGTTCCTGCATCTCTTCTGTATTTTCTTTCTTCGCCATCCTGTTACCTCCCATTTTATAAATTGTCTTTTCCACAAGACATACGTGCAAATTGCGCACTACTTATATACATAAATTAACATATACCGTTCAATTTTACAATCCTATTTTCTTCTCTCACTCCGCTTTACACAGGTATCGTGCCTCACTTTATACGAGTATAATTCACAACATAAACACCTATACAGACAAGAGCGAGTGCAATTAAACTAAAGACCCCGGATGCCTGACTTTTTTCTCCGAGCAGCAGTGCGGACAAGAAAACGCCGAATATCGGATTCATAAAACCGTACACGGTCACGCGGGACACGGGATTATATTTCAGCAAAAGTCCCCACAGCGAATATGCCACGGCAGAAATAAACGCCAGATATAGTAAAAGTCCGACAGCCGCAAATGACACAGTCGTAATTCTGCCGCCCATTGCAAATCCCGAAGCTGCCAGTATCATACCGCCTGCTACAAACTGATAGCCGCTCAGCATAACAGGGTCTTCCTTTGCGGAAAATTTCTTCAGATACACGGAGGAAAAGGCATATGCAAGCGTTGATATGAAAATGAACCCTTCACCGCTCAGACTCATCTGAAAATCCATACCATTCATGTTGACTAACACCACACCGGCAAATCCGATGACACAACCGATTATTTTTCTCGTCGTCAATTTCTCCTGATGAAACAAAAGGCTTGCTACAAGAATTGCAACAAATACATTCACAGAACCGATGATGGATGCCTTGACACCACTCGTATGTGCCAATCCTATATAAAAGAACAGATACTGTAACACGGTTTGCAGCATACACAAAACAAAAATCTTTCCCCATGCACATTTCTTTGGTTTCAGAGCCTTTCCCTGAATCAGACTTCCAAACAGAATTGCCAAAGCTCCTGCCAATATGAACCGGATTCCAGCAAATAAAATCTGCATTGCTGTATCCGCTGCATTGATTGCGAACAAGCGATAACCAATCTTGATACATGGATATGCACTTCCCCAGAGCGCACAGCAAATCAGTGCGCCGAAAAGCACCACCCATGTTTTTGTCATCCATTCCTCTTTGTTCGTGTTGCCGCTCATGTTGTCACCTCTTATTTTATCTGTATCCATTATAATCTGTTCTGCATAATATCACATCGGTCGTGTTTTCACAATTATGGAATAGCAAAAACGGAGGAAGCATTTACTTCCTCCGTCTATCATTGATTCCTTTCACAAAATCAACTTCTCATTGCCCCGTCTACAGATAAGATTTCACCTGTAATATAACTTGCCATATCACTGGCAAGGAATAAGAATGCATTTGCTATATCCTCTGCTTCCCCTATACGACGAAGCGGAATCGAATTGATTAACGGCTCTATCATTTTTTCCGGAAGTGCCGCTACCATATCCGTCTTTGTGATTCCCGGCGCCACTGCATTGACACGGATATTGCTTGGTGCAAGCTCTCTTGCCAACGACCATGTAAGTCCGTTTACCGCTGATTTACTCGTAGGATAAGCTACACCGCTTGGCTGTCCGCAGAGGCTGACCATAGAGCTGGTATTCAGGATAACTCCGCCGCCCTGCTCTCTCATAATCTTGACGATCGGCATAACACCATTCATAATCGCATTGACATTCAGATTCATAACCTTCGCAAATTTCTCAGATGTGTAATCCTCAATCTTTGTGCTGTCAGAAACGCCTGCGTTATTAACCAGAATGTCGATTCTTCCGTATTTTTCTTTTATGTTTTCAATCTCCTTTGCAACCTCATCTGCATTGCCAAGATTCGGCCATGCACCGGAAACTTCCCATTCAGAATTTTCCTCTTTCAAGGATGCAAGTGCCTTGTCCACTGTCTCCTGACGTGAGCCGAACAATACGACCTTCGCTCCATTCTCAAGGAATTTCTTAACTGTTGCATACCCGATACCACGAGTACCGCCCGTTATAACTGCAATTTTACCTTTTAACATAGTTTGTACCCCCTTTTATATATATTATATTATACCAAAGTCAAAATTCAAAGCAACTTCTTTTCTTACAAAATCAGGAAAAATTTTTAAATATCGGAGCAGTCGAATCACTCTCTATTTCCAGTCCATCAAAGTATTATAAACCGGTCTGCCAGCAGCAGCCAATTTGCCCGGAAAAGCCGCATAATCTGCCAATATCCCATACCATGTAATTCATATTCATCGACCAGATTAAATTTCGCCTGCATGCTTCGGACATCCTCAAACCACACCTCATGTGCGATTCCATTTTTCGTATAAGTAAAAAAAGGAGACATGGCAATCTCATCAAATTGTATCTGCGCTCCATTTTCTGCTGCTATCGTAACCGCCTCGATATTTCCTATGGTTGTAGCCCGAGTCACACCCTGTTCGTATGGCAAAGGCCAGTCATATCCATAATTTGGAATTCCGAGATTGATCTTTTCACGCGGAATCCGGGTAAGCGCATATTCTACTACCCTTCGAACATTATTAATCGGTGCAACCGCCATTGGCTCACTATAAGTATATCCCCATTCATAAGTCATCAACAGCACCTCGTCAGCAGCTTCCCCTAATAAGGCATAATCCTTTCCCTCATATAATAGTCCCGGCTGATCGTCACTTGTCTTAGGTGCCAGCGCCACAGTAACCGGATATCCAAGCCGGTTGATGGCAACACGTACCTCCCCGACAAAGTCCGCAAACGCAATCCGGTCTTCCGCAAGTATATATTCAAAATCAATATCCACGCCCTGAAAACCTTTCTCCGATACTGTAATCACGAGATTTTCTATCAGCGCATCCTTAGAAACCGGATTATTGATAACGGAGGATATCAGATTGTTATTAAATCGCCCGCTGGCATCAAACGGAGTCAATGTCAAAAACGGAGCTGCGCCATAATCGAGTGCTGTCTGAATCATAAAGCTGTCGTCCAAAGCAGGCGGAATGATATCTCCCTCGGCAGAAAAGCCGTAAGAAAAAACAGACAATCTGGAAAGGTACGGAAGGGTCTGTGTCAGAACCCAGTTACTGATAAACGGATAGGCATATCCATTTGTAACAACCGCCCGCGCGGGCTGCCATTCGGGAGGTGTGGACAATAGCAGCGCCTGCCCTACAACTAAGATGTACGGATAAACAAGCTGGTTATTGTATATAATCGTATCTGCGGAAATTTGATACGCCTGTGCTATAGAATTGACAGTATCACCGGGAACTACAATATGAATCGTCATGTTTTTCTCCGAACAATTGATGGCGCACTCTTATCTATCAGTATATGCCGCTGTGAGGGCTTTCGTGCTTTATTCAGACCGCCTCCTTAATACCCAAGACCGTTCAATCATTAGATTTTAGTCTAATTTTTAGGGGTCGGTACATTACCATATTGGCGGCTTTTTGATAAAAATTATTTCAGTTTCGCTCCGTCCTGAAAAGCATTTCCTACCTTTTCGCCCAGTTTCAAATAAGCATTATGTACCGGGTCAAAGGAAATTGCCTGAAGTAAGGAAGCATCAATCTTTCCATCCTCTCCGAGAATTCTCTCATCGGCACTGACATTGACAATCTTTCCGATAATGTTCCCATTCTCACTCACCTTCAGCAATTCGCAATCCAAGGTCATAGGAAACTCATCGATGATTGGAGCATCCACAAATTCGCTCTTGCTGACATGCAGACCGGCCTTTGCCAGCTTATCCTTTACCTGATTCGCAGACTCTATTCCCACATAATCAGCCTCTATGACATGAGCCGCATCCGCAAAGCTGACGGTAAAAGCACCCTTTGCTTTAATGTTTGCAGTAGTTTTGTGTCCTTCACTCAAGCAGAGAACAACCTTGTCCGCATCGTACAGGCCACCCCATGCAGCATTCATGGCATCCGGCGTGCCATCCTCATCATAGGTGCCGATAATCAGCACCGGCAATGGATAAAACCAAGTCTTCATTCCAAAATTTTTACGCATAACAAAGCTCCTTCCTACTGATTTTTTCTATTTGTGCATATTATATCACAAAATCCCGTAAATTGTTATGCCTTAATATCAAAATGACCTCTTGTATGTAACGCTGCCGCCTTTATAATATCCTGCATGACGCTTTTTACATCCGTGCCTGTGCCGGATATCGTAAATGTATCCTCCTTCAACTTTTCCATACGCACTTTCCTTTCAGCCCGCTGTTCTTCTGCCTTTTGTTCCTCCGCCTTTTTCTCCTTGCGTCTCTCGGCAGCTTTTTCTTCAGCAGCTTTTTTCTCCTTTGCCTTCCGCTCGGCATTCTCTCTGGCTATTTCCCCATCAGGGTCATTCGTTCCGGATGATATGATTGTTATATTCCCATTCGCATCAAATTGGTAGGAAAGACTTGTTAAGGTTCCCTGTGCATGAGATACAGCATATGAAGCGCAATCGGGAATCGCCGCCAGATTTTCTTCCAGATATTTTGCTTTTTCCGGGTCATTCATACATTTCTTTAGAAAAGCGCCTGATACAGATACCGTTGTCGGAACGCCCTGCATAGAGGTTGTCCCTGTGTTCATATAGCTGTATTTATCTTGAAGATATTTGGAATAATCATTGACATTGCTGTAGCCCGTCTTAATCTGTTCTGTCCTTGTCACTCCGGGTTTTGAAGTTTTTAACTCGACTGTGCTTGTTGTCACATTGGCATCCTTTCCATTATCTGCCTGCCTTGCAGAATTTTTGTAATTTGAAGCATAATTATTTGTAATCTCCATTGCCATAATTCTCATCCTCCTTCTTTACTTTAAAGCACTCACTGTCTCCATAATATTCCGTTCATAAGCTGCAATCACGGAACCCATGGCTTCCGGTGTACTCTCTAGTTGTTGCTTTTCAAGCTTTTCGTCCAATAGCTCCTGCTGCCGTTTTTTTGCCTCTGCATGCTTTTCCAGACGCTCTTCCATGAGCTTCTTCTGTCTTGCCTTTCTCTGTCGTCCGTCATCAGCCTCCCTTGTAGAAGAGTTTCTTGAATAACCGACATTTTCCTTCATGCCCTTCGTATAGCCATAGCATTTCTCCCACGTATCATCCACATGCGTATATGCTATCTCAGGAATGTACCCACCGAAATTAACAGCCCTATTCGTTGCAATCGCATTCAATATTTTTTTCTCATATTCCGGGTCTGTCTGCATCCTCTTATATGCCGCATCCGTTATATCTATTATGTCATTCATATTCCGCTGTGAAGGATGCAAATACAGACGATTCATCTTTTCATTAAAATATGCCTTGTACTCCTCCAGCGTCATATCCTTCGGAGAAACGGAGCTTGTCTCTGTGACCTTGCCAGCAAAGCCGTCTGGTTTTTTCGTACTGTTCACATTTTTAGTTGTTGCCACATTGTTATGATAATAATTCTGTCCTACTCCACTGATGCTCATTTCTTAATATCCTCCATTTTTTAGTGTTACGGTCCCTCTCACTGCTCTCCAATCTGCCGCCGCTCCTTGGACTTATGCCCTTGCGTCAAATCTGCCCTGCACTTCCATACATCCGGCATTTATCTCCTGCCTTGCCGCATGGTAAGCGTCATAGTAGGCAGCCTTCAAAGCCCCGTGTACCTGCGTCTCCGCTTTCGACTCCTTCTCATGCCAGCTATTGCTATTTTAAAGGAGCGCCATTCATTGCATTATACAGTTCTTCGGTTTTTCGAATGTATTCGGCTTTTGC
>CAZLZH010000014.1:0-1379 GCA_964563955.1 uncultured Bacteroides sp.
CATTATAGACAATCTGGCGTCCGCAGGGAATCCACCCTAAAATTAGGCGCTTACAAACTACATATCATTTCACTAATGGACAGGCGGGAAAGCCTATAAAATGGGGAAAGTTAGAGAGATAATTATATAAATTCCAGTTTATAATATAGAGTGCTATAACGTTTGCAAACTAGAGAGTCCCACGGACATTCTTGGTCTAGCGGCTTAGCCAAATCAAAAAATGTCCGCCCCTCTCTCAAACCACTATAAATATATAGGAAGTAATACATCTTAACTATTTTATTGAATCCATCATCGTAACAATTATTTTTGAAACATAAATCAGATTGTTTACAAATATATCGCTAGCACCAACATCAATATTTAATTGTTATATTCTCATATACTCTTATTCTTTCCGTTGTATGATTATTTTTAACTTCGACTATAAACTTATGAGGTTCGCAATCGCTATACATTTTATACCGATTCTCTGGAACATCTAATTGCGTCATTGACACATCTTCTGCATCAATAAAACATAAGATGATTTCAGAAAACATGTGTAGCATTTCTTCATGACTCATTTCTCGCAAATTCCCTTCATATACAACATTATGATAAACATCACTTGAAGTATATATTCCTTTGGATTTTTCATCAATAAACATTATTTCAATATCATAAGCAAAAATAGATGTATGGATACCATAAAAATTGATGCAGATATTTTCATCAAATCCATCAAACACGATTGCTCCAACTTTTTCTGTCGAATCAATTTTAATTTCAATTTCATCTATGTCGTCTGACAAAATTCTAATTGCTTCATTATCCCACGAATGATTAGCGAGATATTCTATCATATATTTTTTTAGCTCATCATTACTAAATTTCATACAGTATTCGTTGTATTTATCATTCATTGAAATTTTGTTCCTTTCACAAATTGATTTTTAGGATACTTTGTTTGACATCTAATACAAACTGGTATAACCTCATTATTTCTCGGTCTAATGGCAGGTGTCATAATAATATTAGCATTCATATTTCCGCCAAATCCTCTAAATACAATATCCTCTGCACATGTAACATTACCTTTGTAAGCTTTACTACTTTTTACCCCTACATACACATCTCCAGTTCGAATATCCACACCCGCAACAACAGTCGTAATATCTCTTTGCTGATTTTTACTAAGACCCTGAATCCTTGCAACTTCCGCATCTCTTGCAGCAATAGCTTTTGCAATATTCTCATCTAATTTTTTATAATATTCATCTGGCAAAAACAGTCCTATTTCTTTATTACTTACATTCTTCCCCGAAGCAGCCACAGCATTCTCATAATTCCCTCCGGCATTCGATACATAACTGCCTCCGAACAGGTTCCGAGTATAT
>CAZLZH010000014.1:1479-43794 GCA_964563955.1 uncultured Bacteroides sp.
CGAACGGATCCGTATAGCTGACCGGATTGCCCTCCACATAGCTGTAGCGGTTCAGGCTTGCCGCGTCCTCAATGCTTCCGGTCAGGACACCCTGGTTGATAAACCGCCGTATTCCCCGTTGTAGAGGAAACGGATAATATTGTCATGGTTCGTATGCTCCTGCTCCGTAACAGGAAGCAAATCACCGTATGTACCATAGACATATATTTTTATCTGCTAAGTTCTATCATAAGATGAAAATCCTAATCTATTGATAACAACTTGTAGATTTTGAAAATCTTTTTTGTTTTTCTTCTTGCTAAAGAAACCTTTCTTATTAAAAAGAATTTTTATCTTATTTTTAGAATAAATTAAAAAATATGGTGTTTTTGCTAAAAAATCCCTTTCTGCAACACAATATGATTCATTTTTTTTAATATTATTTCTTATAGACCATTCATTTCTGCATTCGTCGAAAAACACTTCATATCCATCTTTAAATTGTATTCCAACCTTCGTTATTTTACGAATATCCTTATAACTATACTCTTTCATAAACATCCTCTCCTAATTGGAATAATTCTTTATTCTTATTGATACTTTCTTTAATCCAGTTCTTATAGCTGCCAACCATCTATGATGACCATTTACAATCTCATATCCACCATTGACTAATTTTTGCACTTCAATTGGATTAGTTAATTTACCGTTTTGATTTATTTCTTTAATATACTTTGAAACAGCCGACTCACATGGACCAACTTTTGGATTAGAAAATTCATCCAATGAATTAGGATGTAATTCATTTACGTCTGCTTTTCTTTTAACGATTCGCTCCCACAGACTTGCCTTTTGATATTTACCATTCTCACCACTCGCAAAGAACTGCAAATCCATCTTAAGCTGGTTTCCGGAATCACTGCCAGCCACAGCATTCTCATAATTCCCACCAGCATTCGATACATAACTGCCTCCGAACAGATTCCGGGTGTATGCACCTGTCTGCATGCCGCTCATGACTACATTTGCTGCTTCTAAGGCTGTATAGGCAGAGATTTCTTCCCCATTTACACCGTACTTGTCGATCATGAATGCAATGCTGCTTCCGGTATCGTGTGCTGCCAGTACCGGCGCTCCGATCGTACAGGCTTTGGAGATTCCTTCTGTAACCTTCGCTCCGACTCCGAACTGCTTTCCTGCCTTGGCAAGATACTGGGCGCCCTTGCCGCCCACAAATGCAAACACAAGACTTTCGGTGCCGTGATAAAAATCGCCCTCTAAGAAATACAGTCCCGCATCCACAATATTTAGTATCGGGCAGAAAATGCCTCCGATTCCAAGTCCGATATGGGTAACCGTCATAAACGGTGACAGTCCGAACGGATCCGTATAGCTGACCGGATTGCCCTCCACATAGCTGTAGCGGTTCAGGCTTGCCGCGTCCTCAATGCTTCCGGTCAGGACATCCTGATTGATAAACCGCCAGACTGTAATACCTCTCCGTCTCTGTTCTTCTGATTCTACCCATACATCATAAATATTGGTATACTACATCATTTTCTCAGTGCTTTTGCTGTTGCAAATTATTTAAATTATAAATCTTTAACTATATCATATTCAGCCTGTCTATCATTCGATTATTAAGAATAGTCAATACCTTTTTTAACCTTTGTTGTAATAACTCATTTTCTTCTTCCGTTTGATTTAAACTGAATATCTCATTACCAGTATCTTCATGCCATAATAACACATATGTAGTCTCTTCCAAGTGAATATTAATTATACTATACCACCATCCATCTATTTTCTTATCAACTATAAAACCATACTCTTCAAAAAATAACCTAGCTAGATAATCATTTCCGTCTATATAATCATAGTTAATTAGTAAATATTCAATCCTATTATCCTTCTCAGTATTAATATACTTTTTATATACAACTTCCATATTTCACTCCAATCCAAATGACTTATTTACAGATTTTCTTGAACGTTTGGAACTCTGTATTATAGCTTTGTAAATATCATCACCAGACAATCCTTTATTAACTTGTTTTTGTATTACTTCTTTCCAAGTAAGATTAGGATCACTAATATACAATGATTCAGCCAATTCTCTATTAGCCATCAGTTCTCTAGTAGCTGTTCTGAACTTATTACGCAAAGAAAAGGCTTGATAAGCTTGCTGTTCAAGTGGTTGATTATAATCAATTAAATCTGGTATTGATGCTTCTTGTTTTAAATACCATCTTCTAGCATCAAAATCACTTAATGAATGATAATATTCTTGTGGTATTACTACTCCTTCTGGTGTCACGTAGAAATCAGCTGTTTTACCACTCTTCCCCGAAGCTACCGCATTCTTATAATTCCCTCCGGCATTCGATACATAACTGCCTCCGAACAGGTTCCGAGTATATGCACCTGTCTGCATGCCGCTCATGACTACATTTGCTGCTTCTAAGGCTGTATAGGCAGAGATTTCTTCCCCATTTACACCGTACTTGTCGATCATGAATGCAATGCTGCTTCCGGTATCGTGTGCTGCCAGTACCGGCGCTCCGATCGTACAGGCTTTGGAGATTCCTTCTGTAACCTTCGCTCCGACTCCGAACTGCTTTCCTGCCTTGGCAAGATACTGGGCGCCCTTGCCGCCCACAAATGCAAACACAAGACTTTCGGTGCCGTGATAAAAATCGCCCTCTAAGAAATACAGTCCCGCATCCACAATATTTAGTATCGGGCAGAAAATGCCTCCGATTCCAAGTCCGATATGGGTAACCGTCATAAACGGTGACAGTCCGAACGGATCCGTATAGCTGACCGGATTGCCCTCCACATAGCTGTAGCGGTTCAGACTTGCCGCATCCTCAATACTTCCGGTAAGAACGTCCTGATTGATGAATCTTCTGATCTCGGGGCTGTAATACCTTGCACGCATGTAATACAGTCCGTTGTCATCCGTGCATACGCCGTATTCCCCGTTGTAGAGGAAGCGAATTATGTTGTCATGGTTCGAATTTCCTGTAACAGGAAGCAGCTCTCCGTATGTACCGTAGGCATAGGTATCGACGATGTTTCCTTCTCCATCCGTAAGCATCGTCGTGCTGCCAAGGTGGTTGAAGTGGTAAATGTACAGTCCTGTGTCTGACTGCCCTTCCGGAATTTCATAATCATAGCTTTCATACACAAGCCCGGTTCCGTAGTAATACCGCTCCGTCTCCTCTCGCCCGTCCGTGTATGTCCGGCGGATATCCAGTATCCGGCTGATAGCTCCTTCCCGGTCAACCGTATAGTCCTCCCGGTATTCCGGTGTTATAACCGCTGTCCGTATATTGTCCGCATCATACTCATATCTTGTATCGCCTGCCTGTATCAGACGGTTCCGGCTGTCATAGACAAGCTCCGTCATCACGCCGTCCACAGGTCCATAGGTCATGTTTCCGTCATCGTCATACCGGACTTCCTCGCCGTTCATGCTCACCATGCGGTTTGCACTGTCATACGTCATGACAAGCGTCTCCGGAGTCCGGGTGCCGTCCGCTTCTGCTCCCGTGTGCGTTACGCTTACGATGTTGCCCCATGCGTCATAGACATAAGTATCCTCCACCGTCTCCCCGGCAGCTTCCACTGTGTGTCCGGTCATCCGGCTGCATGCATCATAAGTATAGCTCTCCACACTTCCGTCCGGCTTTTGGATAGCTGTAACGTTACCAAGCCTGTCATAACTGTAGCTTGTCCGGTAGCCCTCGCCGTCCACCATGCTTTCCATCAGACCGTTCGCAAGATAGGTGTACCGCACGATCTCTCCGCCCGCATAGGTCAGGCTGATGCGGTTTCCAAGCTCGTCATAGCCGTAGCTTACCGTATCGCCCTTATAGTCCGTTACCGAGGTTACCCGGTTCCGGCTGTCGTAGGTTCGTGTGATCGTATAAGTCTCGCCGTTCTTATCCGTCTCTGTCTCCGTCAGGATATTTCCGTTTGCATCATAGGTATAAGCTATATCCCCCTCCGCATCCGAAAGAACGCTCAGCCTGCCGTTTGCATCATACGCATACTCTGTCTCCTGTCCGCGTCCGTTTGCATACTTCGAAAGCAAGCCGTCCATGTTATAAGTATACATGGTTTTTGTCCCGATGGAAAGTGTTTCCTGCGTGATTCTTCCAAGATTGTCATATGTATAGCCTGTCACGCCGCCCATCGGACTTATGACGCCTGTGACGTTGCCGTATGTATCATAGGTCTGTCCTGCGGTCGTGCCGTCAGATGCCGTTACCGACAGCAGCCTTCCGAAGTCATCATAGGTGTAGCTGTAGGTTTTTTCCTCGCCGGAGCCTGCCCTCATCACGATACGCTCCGGCTGGTCAAATATGTTATAAGTATAAGTGCTTATGATGCCCGCGGCATCCTCCTCCGTGGCAATGCGTCCAGCCACATCATATGTATAGGAAACGGTTTTGTGATCCTCTGCATCATACACCCCGGTAAGCCTGCTGTTTTTGTCATAGACATACCGGGTCACATTGCCAAGCTCATCCGTATATGCCTTCACGTTGCCCATGCTGTCATATTCATAGCCGACCGAGACTGTTCCGTCTCCGGTGGAGATACCGACAAGCCGGTTGCAGCCGTCATACGAAAGCTGCATGGAGACTCCGTCCGCATAGGTGATGGCGGTACAGTTTCCACACATGTCATAGCTGTATCCTGTCCGGTTGCCTGCCGCATCCACTTCCTCCGTTACCTGACTCCACGCATCATAGCTATAGCCTGTGCGGTTGCCTGCTGCATCCGTCTTTTCTGTCAGATTTCCCATGCTGTCATAGGCGGATACGGACAGGACGTTGGTTCCTCTCGTGATCCCTGTTATATTTGCCGTATTTCCGGCAAAGCTTTGTTCATACCGCATTCCGTCTGCCGTCTCAAAGCCTGCGAGCCGTCCGAGTGTGTCATAGCTGTAAGTTGTCTGATTGCCATATATATCAGTTCCGGCGGTCAGTCTTCCGAAGCTGTCATACAGGTAGCTTTCCTTCGTGCCATCGGGATATTGGATTTCCGTCACATGACCGTAGGAATCGTAGGTATATCCTGTCACAAGTCCGTCCCTTCCGGTCTTCTCCGTCACGTTTCCGGCTCCGTCATATGCATACGATTCTTTTTTTCCATCCGGATACGTAACACTGGTGAGATTTCCGGCTGTATCGTAGGTGTAACTTGTCGTGTTGCCGAGCGCATCCTGAAAGGATGACACATTTCCGTAGAAATCATAGGTATAATGCCAGACGCCGTCATCCGGATGTGTGACGGAGATGATACGGTTGCAGGCATCATATGCATAGCACGTCACAGCTCCGCATGCATCAGTCACGCTGACGAGATTTCCGCGTTCATCATAGGTATTCCTTGTCACGTTTCCAAGCGCATCTGTCATGGAGATAAGGTCGCAGCCGCCTGCATCATAGGCAAATCTTGTCGTACCTCTTCCATCCTCTGTGATCGTCTCCGTCTTTCCCTGCTCCGTGTAGGTATAGCTTACGCGCCGCATACCGTTTTCCACAACTGCAATCCTGCCTGCGCCATCATACTGTATGGATGTGGCTGCGCCGTCCGAGGACTGCGAAGTCTCTGTCATTCTGCCCTCCGTGTCATATGACAACGCGATCATATTTCCCGCATGGGTACAGCTTATCATTCGATTATTCTCATCATAGGCATACTGATAGCTGTCTCCACAGGAGGATGCGGAGGAAAGCATGTTTCCGTAATCATCATAGGTATAGCTTACCACCTCTCCCGTTGGCGATGTGACACAAAGGATGTTGCCAAAGCTGTCGCTCTCAGTCACGGTCTGATTGCCGTCTGCATCCGTACATGTAGTCCGGATTCCGTCAGCCATATCCTCATAGCTGTAGGTCGTTACTCTTCCGGCAGAGTCAAGCTGCCGGATGACGCGGTTTTTCGCATCATACGTGTTTTCCACATAACAAAGCCCCACATGATTTAACCCCTGTGTCATTCTTCCCTGCGCATCATATACATAAGTCATATGCTCGCCAAGCGGATTCGTGATCGTACTCAGATAATCTCCGGTATACGCAAACCGTGTCTGACGTCCGGTATGGTCAGCGACCGAGATGAGCCGTCCCTCCTGATAGGAAAGTATCAGCCTCTTCCCGCTTTTTTCCTCTGTGATGATCATCTGATCTTCTGTATAGGAGCATACAACCCTTGCTCCGTTTTCCATAGTGATGGCAAGCAGCCTGCCCTCTGCATCAAAATCACGGGTGCTGTTATCCCCCGCATACAGGGTATAGGTCGAATCGGCATGCCGCACGAGCCGGTAATCGGAAAGCCCCGGCAAAAGCGCACGGTATGTCACCTCCTCCCCGGAATTATCCGGAGAGAGAACGATGCTGTCATCCTGCAATTCTCCATAGAAGATGCCGTTTAAGGAATCCTCATTTGCAAAGGTCGTGTAGGAATATGGGTTTACATAATACTTTACAACACCACTTTCTGCCACGATTCTTGTTTCAAAATTATGATAATAACCGCTTCCAAGCTCCGTACCGATTGTTTCCTGACCGGCAAAGGATGAATCATAGCTGACAAGAAGCGCCAGTATCTCATCCCCGGCTACAGACAGGGCTTCCACGTTGTCGACATAGGCGCCGTTTGTCACATCGACCGGATCTCCAAACAGGGATTTCCGAGGTGTGACATCACATACCTGCCGTTGGATATGGCTTTCAGAAGGCTCCACCTTTATGGTAATTCCTAAATCCTCTCCCTCTATGATCTTTACCATTTCATCTGTTGCCTGATTTACAAGTACATACTGTGTCAGCTGTGCATCCTCAGGCTTTTCCGCATCCTCAGCAAGGGAAAGCCCCGCAATATAAGTACCATACACCGTTTCACCCGGCCTGATCTCCTTTAGCTTCAATCTCTGGTCTCCCTGAACGATCGGTGTCTGACTACATTCGCCTATCGTACCAAATTCCAATATTCTGCCATTTTCCTCATCGAGTGTAATCTTTGTATTCTCGTCTCGGTTTATCACAAAGGTTTCCTGTCTTCTCTCCGGCTCCTCATATTCTCCGAATGTCGTAGTAAACTCATAGATTGGAAATTCCGTACCATTATGCACGCTAAACTGTATATAATACTTTTCCCCAAGATAAGCGGTAAGCTCCGGCATGATCGTAAGCTCTAGCCCCTCGTAGGACTGCGCATTAATTCTCTGCTCCGCTTTAAAATGCGCAGATACCCGGCAGTTAAACGGCTGTAGCATACCATTAAAATCTGCCTCTATCTCATAATGTCCGGGCTTATCTGCACATACAACCCACGTTGCATACTTTTTTTGTTGTCCGGCAATCGAATCAAGCGGTATCGTCAGAGATTGTCCATTCTTTGTGACGGCAGGGCTTATTCCCTCCGGCAGATACAAAGTTGCCGATGCATCATTTATCACATAGCTGCTGTCCGCTGCATTCAACACGCCAAGCTCTACCATATACATATCCTTGAGCCAGCTGATTGACTGTGTCGTATGAATATATGCAACAATCGGAACATCCACATCCGAATTATCATATTCAACCGGTTCTATCCGGGTATTTCCGCTTTTACCGCTACCGCCGCCTCCGGGTCCTGTTTCTGCACCGATTCCGCCCGAGCTTCCAGTCGATCCCCCCGTACCTTCTCCGCCTCCCGATCCAGCAATGCCTTTTGTAATCACATGTTTTTCGGGAATCGGCTGCTCGGTGAATGCTAGATTTATCTCAAATGTCACCCTGTTTAGATTTGCAGGCGATGTCACATCCACACCTGCTGCAAGCATCTCATCCATCGTCATACGATGAATGCTGATATCTCCCTCGACCAGATCTCCCTTTGGTATCTGAAGGGTATAGGTGTTTGTCTCATATCGGCTTACATGTACAGCGATATCCTTAGGTATATAACCACTCTTATAAGCTGCCACATGATAGGATCCAATCGATGCGGCAAGTGTGATCTGTCCGGATCCGTCTGCCTTATAAGAAAGCTTACAATCCGAGCTGTCACTCATATAGACATACGCATATGGAACCGGCGTACCGTTTTCATCAACGACCTGAACCGTAATTGTACCGGTATTTTCCTTCGGCAGTACACGTACACTGGTCGTTGCCTGACTGGTATTGCCGGCTGCATCCATTACTGTAAGGGATATATCATAGCTTCCCGGCTGTTCAAATGTATATTTTGCGATGCGCCCCGACTTTTCTGTCTGTTCAATCTGCCATGCATAATCGCTTATCTTTACATTATCTGTTGATTCCCCGCCGTCAAGCACAAGCTCCATACCAGCTATAATCCGCATCTGATCCGGAAGCATCGCCGTCGGCGCTATCCGATCCGTATCGGTTGCATACGCTGTAAGCTTTTCTATCTTACAGAAGTTGCCATAGGCGTCATATACTTGTATTTTATACTCGTATATCGCAAACGGACTTACATCCTCGTCGGTATAAGCCTCCTCTGTGCAGGTTGCAATTTTTTTGAAATAATTTTTCTCCGGCTCTGAGGAGGATATCAGCTTTCTATATATCTCATAATATGCCACATCCTCCTTATCCTGCATATCCACATTGATATGAATACAGAAATCATCTCCGGTCACAGTTGCGGTTGCAGTCGGTGCCGTTTTATCGACATGATATGTGCGCAAATATACCGCACTCTTATTCCCTGAGGTATCCTCGCACCATACACCAACCTCATAGCTTCCCTCAGCCACGGTCGTTAAATCCCAGTCCTGATTTATGATTTCACACCGTTTTCCTATACTCTGTTTACCAATCACGATCCATGCACACGCATCCTGTCTATATGCAAAGGTGACAGAGGAAAGACATGCATTGTCCGATACTGCTGCCTGCAAGGTTGCCTTCTCGCCAAATGTACTGTCATCCTCCGGTCCAACCGTCTCAACGACCGGAATCGTTTTATCCTTCGAACAGCTTGCCGTGCATTCGTTTGATTCCATTCCGATATTACCCGCGATATCCACTGCAACAATCTTATAACGATACGCCTGATTGACACTGACCCCTGTATCATAGTAGTTTGCAGCGTAAAGCTTGTCCGTCACGATCCGGAATATTCCGTCACGGATATCCGCACGATAAATCCGGTAATATGCAATGTCCGGATCCTTCGGAGCAATCCATGTAAGTCCGATGTAACCATCTCCGGATGTTCCTGCGAGTCCCTCCGGTGCGGCAGGCGCTGTGCGATCAATGCGATATGTATTTACGATATCCTCCATGCCATCCGCTGTGTAGTTTTTATGTCCGGCTCTGTCGTATGCCTCAAACTTTACGTAGACATCCCCCTCCGGCAAATCCTTCACATCAAACGTACAGGACAAAGTAGCATTGCGGCTTCCCCGCTGTGCATGGATTGTATTAATCTCCGTATAATGTTCTTTATCCAGAGAATAGGAGAACACACCATACGCGACCTCGTCATTGTCCGAAACCCTCATGGAGAGTGCTATCTTATCTCTGTAATACGATGAAACCGGCTGTATGCTCTGTATCACCGGTGCAACATCATCCACTGTCGTCGTCACCCGGTACAGCTCCGATGGTTCTCCGCGGTTATCCAGATTATCATATCCAACGATCCGGAACGTATATTCCGTCTCTGGGGAAAGCCCTGTAACCATATAGCCAAGCACCGTATCGGATTTTCCGATTCTTGTATATCCGTTCGGTGTCTGCTGTTCCACCACAAAATATGCAAAATCATCCTCGGACACATCCTTCCAGCGAAGCTGTATACACGTCGCATTCACATTTGCAGTGTCCCATTCAGGCTTTGCAATTCCGGTATTGTCAAACTCGTAGCGGCGCAGATACTCATCCACACTCTGATTTCCCGCCGCATCCTCAGCAACCGCGTTGACAAAATAGACGCCATCCTCATAATCTGCTGTATTTAACTTATACACTGCTACATTCTCTTCATAAGCGCTTTCGCCAAGATATGTCCAGTCTGTATCCGTCTCTTTTCGTATGTAATACCGTATTTGATCGACTGCACGGTTATCCTCCGCATAGGTTACAATCGACACAATCTGTCCCACACGTCCGGCACGCGGATTCATATCCGTTATACTTGGTGATACATCATCCTCTAAGGCTTTCACCTTCACAGAATTTTCCTGCGTGCTTTCATTTCCGTGGTCATCGACTGCACATACAGCATATTCATAAAATGTATTCTTCTCCGCCGTTTTATCCGTATAGCTTTCCGCAAGCGGATCACGGATATATTCTATCTTTTCATATGTATCCTCTGTAAGATATGCCCGTCTGTATATCACATATCCGACGCAGTCAGAGGAAGCTGAAACATCAAAGGTCAGGTTGATGACACCATGACTGCTGTGCGCATTCAGGTTTGCAGGCACCATCGGCGGTGTGTGATCCATATAATACGCCACACGTTCTACCGATTCATAACCGGCATCATCCGTCACAGTAAAACGCACCTCATATTCATCCTCCGTAAGACCTGTCACATCCCACTTTGCACTTGCAAGATAATAATTCACGCCATCATTGGATACCTTTACCGCATGTTCGGAAACGTTGGTCCATGTTCTTGTGTCCGTATCATAATATTCTATACGGACATTATAAGCTGTCTTTGTACAGATACGCTTTATCCGCGCAAAAAGTGTAACAGTCTGTCCTGAAAGCGTTGTATAATCCACCGGTGACACCGACACAATCTGTGGATTGATCGGCATAGTTGTCAGGCTTTCTGAACGCTCGGAGCGGTTTCCAGCCATATCGACTGCAAGAACTGCATATTCATAAGCTTTCTTTTCTGTCAGCTTCCGATCCGTATATTCCGTTTTCTCCACAGTCGTTATCAAAGCGCCATCCCGATAAATCTCATATCCGACGATATCTCCATTATCCGTTGAAGCCTCCCAGGTAAGCCCAATCTCTCTGCCGGTTACATGATCTGCCACAAGCCCTTGTGGAATACTCGGCGCTTCCGTGTCCGGCAACGTCTCCGTTTCCAAAAGCGGAGACGCTGGTGCCTCCCGGTTCCATTTGTCAAACGGATAAACCTCATATGTATATGCCGTACCATCTGTAAGTCCGTTATCCGTAAATGTAAGATTACCGGTGGAACCAATCGTCACACCATCCCTTACAATCCGATAGCCGACGATTTCCTTTTGTGCCGCATCCGGCGTAATCACAAATGTAATGCTGTTTACAGTCTGCTCTGTCATCTGAAGCGATGCAACAGCCGGCACTGTCGTTTCATCCGCATATATAACTTCTCTTGCTATATTTTCTATTTCATCCGAAAACCGATATTTGCTGATACCTTTCCGAAGCTCCAGTGTCTGCAAAGGCGGCTGTGCATATGCGGCAGCCATCGTCACTGTCTGAATCAGGGAACGGTCACTGTCCGGTCTTTCGCTCAGGATAATCTTGTGTGTACCGCTTGTCTGGAGTGTATTTTTGTAGGACTCTCTTAAATCTCCGTGTATTTCCAATGTTCCTGCCGTCAGCAGCTCCTTATGACATACACCCGTTGAGAATAAAGCATTTTTTCCGACACAGACATAGTCGGCGTCATCCTGCATGATAAGCGTTCCATCCATCGTGAGATTGTCTGATACAATCAGCCTGCCCCGATGGACATAGACGATTCCCGATTTCTGTTTATTTGACGGATATGACGGATTCTTTACCGACAACCGCAGCTCCTTTACATCCAGCTCATATCCATTTAAATCAAGCCTATACCCACTCACATCCTGCTTATTCATCAACGAAAGGGTTCCGTTTATTTTTATATTTTTTTCAAGCGTATCATCCCCAAGTAACATGACAGAACCGTTTAATTCCCCATCAATGCCATTTAAACGATAGACGTTTATCACTTTGCTAAAGGATATATTTTCACCAACTCCCTGCAAGGATTTTTGGATTGTGATATCCGCATTTACGCTTACGTTTTCTTCCGTTTCAAACGCAAGATTAGCAAGCCTGTAACAGCCCTCCATAGGTGTACTTGTTTTCCGGCTCTCCAAAATCAGACTATGATTGTCATATGTGGAAAAAACCGTATTCCCCTTTGTAATAAGATGATGCCGAACTCTTATCGTACCATCTTTGATATCGTCATACTGATTATCCAACCCCTGATAAAAGGTTGCATAATCCGTATACATGGTATCCGCAGCTTCCGTCATGGACAGGATGCCATATCCCTCATACTCGTTCCATCCCTCTTTTCGTTCGGAGCAGTAATAGCCTTCTATGTTCAGGGTACCGCCATGAAAGACGATTGTACCGCCGGTATGTACAAGACTTCCCTTTATCGTAAGTGTAAAGCCATTCAAATCCAATGTTCCATAGCCGAGAAAGTAACTCGATCTCTCTGCATCTATCACCGTATCCCCGGTCAGAGTATATCCGGTCTGATAATCATTCGTATCAAATACGAGCGGACTATCTGTCTCATTTATCAGATTATCACAACGGAAATACCGCTGGGCACTTACACCCTCCGCAGATGTATTTTCAATCCGAAGCTCCCCTATATATCCGACCGTGCCTGACCGAATAGTCTGCTTTGTAGTTCCCTTTAAAATCAGCGTACAGTCACTTGTATCCGTTCTCTCACCAATCCATACATCTCCAAATGCGCATATACTTCCGCCTCCGATACAGCTCTCCGTCTGATTCAAAAAGGCAGTACCCTGTACCGACAGGACATGGTTGTCTAAATCCAACGTTTTACCACGCTGAACTACCATATTACCGCCTATCATACAGTCGTCCGTCAGATGATAGTCCTCTTCAAAGGTAACGTCTCCCATGTAATAATTCTCGTCTAAAACCGCTGACTGATACAGATGTATCTCACGATTCAGCCTGCTGTCACCCATTTGAAGCCTTCCTCTTATATAAAGATCCATATTCGTATCAACCGTTTCGGAAGGATTTGTGCAGACAATGTTTACAAGCTCTAATTTTTTTATATTTGTACTGTTCGTTGTGATTGACTGCTGTGTCTTACCACATAAAAGGAGCGTCGCATTTTCCTGCATGGCAAATTCATAATTTTTCGAGTTTATCTCCAAATCACCGGCAAGCTCTATCGTACCGTTTTTTATCGTATCGCCTTGTTTTTTGTTTGTATTTATAAGCAGATTTCCATTGATTTGCACAGAGTCATCCGCATACGCCATATCCAATATTCCATCGCCGGCAGAAAACGCAACATTTCCATCCACATTATCATAACCCTGCATATAATAATTGCCGGATATCAAAAGAGTTCCGTGATTTAGCTTTACTGTTCCTGCACTATGATAAAAATCACCTGTAACCGTAAGCGTATGTCCGTTCAAATCCAGTGTATCATCAAGCAGAATAAGGTCGCCTTCTATCGTCTCATCACCGGTAAGCGTCCAGCCAAACTCTCCATCGATACCTTCATATCGGAATTTGCAGCCGTTTCTGATAAACTCTGCCTTTGAAAATTTTCGGGCTGCAACCACGCCTTCATCACTTTCATTTTGGATTTCAAGTATTCCGAGTGCTGCATCTGTAGCGACATCCAGATACTGTTTCCCGCTGCCTCCAAGCACAATTTTATGTTCATTCTCAGTTTTTACACCTTTTCCAATATACAAGTCTCCGTCTACACGCATTGTACCCTGCTCGATATCATACGAATGTCCTTCCCCATACACATATGCATCGCCCCGTATATATAGATAACTGTCACTATTAAATTGACACAAATAGCATGCATGTTCGGAATCTGTACCAAGGTTTCCCTGCACCTCTATGTTTCCATACACAGATAAATGTCTTACCGTACTGTCAACTCTTTTTTCCGTCCATATAAGATTTCCGGCTACACAGAGCTTTCCATATACCGAAAAATAAGTTGATACGATACAATCTCCATCTACGGTAATATTTCCATTCTTTGAAATCATAGCCCCATCCGCATACAAATTACCGGTTATATGCAAAGCTCTGTCATATCCTGTTTTCACGCTTGAATGTCTTTTATCTAATAGGATATCTCCATGGAAGGTATCACCTATAACTACTGCACCGCCATAAATTGTACAGCACCCATGTATTGTTCTTCCGGAATCGTCCACATTCTGCAAAACACCGATTGAGCCGTTTATGGTAACCCCATCCGCACTCATATTGTCAAATCTGAGACAACCGACATCCAGCCGGATTCCTGTATCAACTGTCTGCTTCCCGGTACCGGTCAGATATACGAATACTTTTTTTCCGGTCACAAAGCCATAATCCGTATTTTCAAGCCCGGTTTCTATGACATCCCCTTGAAATTCCATGCTTCCATCTTTCACGCGTGAGCTGTGATCAGCCTTAGAGGATAGATAGGTATCTCCCTTCACACAAAGCTTCGAGCCTGCTTTATCCATTACCATGTAGGAACTTGTTGGCGTGTACGCTGCCTCCTCATCCACCAGCTTTATTTCCTGCATACGGAAATCATGATAGACGGTCAAAGTTCCGCCATTGAGATTCAGATTTCCCTGATTTAATACAAAATCACCTGTAACATCCAGCCTGTGACCATTGAGATTCAGCGTGCCGCCTGCAAGAATCAAATCTCCCTCATACACGGTATCCTCTGTCAAAGTCCATCCGAATTCTCCGAGCAATCCTTCTATTTGATACCTGCAATCATTTTGAATCAGATTACTGATGTGACACGGTGCATCAATATAGACACCCTCCGGGCTGTAATTCTGCAAGGTAAGGCTTTCCAGCCACATACCGTCTGCCTCGTATAAGGTCTGAAGCTTATCCCCGCCTAATATGATACGACTGTTTTTTTCTGTCTTAATCTTACCTGCTCCATGGATGTCCCCATTTATTTGAAGTGTTCCTTGTGTAAAGCTGACCTGCTCCGGAACATAATAATCACCATCAATCATTGCACTTGCATTATCATCTGCAAATGTTACGGACAATTCCTTCGCATCCCCATATACAGACAATGCTCCATCTCGTATCGAAACACTCGATCCCTCTGCGTTCCCATATATCGTGACTGTCGAAAAATTTATATGAAAGATTGTATTTTCAAATACAACATTTCCATATATTGTCAGACTTGTATTTGAAATAATTGTTCCTTCAAATATAACATCTCCATGATATTCATTTTCTGAAAAGCCGACGTAGCTATGGACATACAAGCTTCCGGTCACCTTATTTTGGTTAGACGAAACCGTTTGCGTAACTCCTATCGGCTCAACAAAGACGATGCCGTCATCCGCAGTATTTTTTAATTCCAGATAACTTACCCTATTATTCCCCGGCACATTGATTGTCTGTAAGTTATCTCCATCCAAAAGCAAATGCCCACAATAAAAATCTATGCTCGTATCCTTTTTTGAAACAGTCAGATTCCCCTTTACCTCTAAAATTCCCTTATCAAGTCGTATATCCGCGGATGGCTGCGCGTAAAAATTCCCGGCGACATACAAATAATCCGCATCAGACTTCATAGTTATGATGCCCGTACTTTTTGCATAGGTCACCTGATTATTACTATCCACCTTTCTTTTTTCCAGCCTGTAATCGCCCTCTACACTGAGATTACCGCCGTTTACCAAAACGGTTCCCGCTTCCTGAATAAAATCTCCATGTATCGTCAGCGTATGACCGTTTAAATCCAGTGTACCGGTCATAAGGCGGAATGTTCCGTCAAATTCCTCATCCTCAGTCAACTGATAGCCGCGTATGCCCCCGATATCTGCATAAGAAATATTACAGCCGTTATCCTCCAATGTCTGATACTGGAAGCCTCCCTGTATATATAAGCCATCCGTGCTGTAATTTTGTACGATAACATGTCCGAAATCACTTCCATCACTCGCCTTCACCGTCTGTTTTTGTTCCCCTGAAAAGATAAATACTGCGTTCTTTTGTGCTTGAAAGAGTGAATTGACTGTAACGTTTCCTTTTGCTTCTATGATGCCATCCTGAAAATCTATCTTTCCGCTTAGCTTTAAATCTCCGGCCACAAGCAAATGGTCATTCACCTGATTCATGATGACAGAGGCTTTTCCGGTCACCTTACATTCCTTTTCGCATTGAAGCAAACCTCCGTTTAGCTTTAAGGTTCCCGTATCCATATTATATTCCTCTGATACAATCAGCTTATATCCATTTAAATCAAGCGTAGCACTATCCGACCAAAATACATATCGGACAGACATATCCTCTGTTAAAACCACATTTCCCTTTACATCCAAAGAGGTTGCTGCCGAATCCTGCACTTCCTGTTCCTCTGCGATAAAATTCTCCGACTCCGTCGTCTCCTGCGTTGCCTCACTGCCTGCTTCCTCCGTCGCCTCCTGTGTTGCTTCACCACTTACTTCTTCAGTCGTTACAGCCTCCTCTGTGGATGCTTCCGTTGTCAATTCGGTTGTCGCTTCCGTCAACGGTTCTGTATTATCCTTTGCCTGAATCACAACTGCCGGAGTATAATTTACAAATAAATTTATAAGTAACACACACACCAATATACAGGATATATATCTTTTGTTTCTTCCATTCATAGCTTTTTCCTCCCCATAGCAATTAACAGCAACGCTGAAACAATTCCCGCTAAAAGACAAATCTCTACAGGTGCATAATCCCCTGTATCATTCTCCCCTGAATCCACCTCCTGAACAGTCCCGCCATTGTATCCCGATGAGGATTCTCCTGTTACATCCGAATTGTTATCCGATGAGGGTTCATTCTCTCCTGATGGATTCTCGGTAGTAGCATCTTGTCCAGTCGTAGCTTGTCCAGTCGTAGCTTCTCCCGTCGGATTCCCCGATTCCGATGAAGCTTCCGTTCGAACCGTAATCTGTATAAGATTCCCATTCTTATCATATTCATATATCTCAACCATTCCATTCTCGTGATGCACCTCTTTGACTCTGCCATCCTCACCATATTCATAAGTAGTCTCCGTACTTAAATTATCTTTCATATTTATATTTGGCTGTAAGCTATGCGTGTTATATGAAAAAAACGAAAGAAAACAGATACCGAAAGCTATCATTTGTCTTATACACATATTGCCCCCCCCTTTTCCCCCTTGTATACTTAAAACGATACTGAGAACCCCACATATAATTGCCTGCGGCAATGATGTGGAGCTGCATAATCATATTATTACACATTATTCGACAATTTTAAACTTGCAAAATAGACTACAAAGTGGCTAATTCTACCAATTAAAAAATCGCAGTACACTCATAAGTGTACTGCGATTTACGGATATATTATAGCAAAACCGGCTGTAGCTGCCGGTTTTCAAGTGCTGCCTCAATAGTCTCTGCGATTTTCGTCATATCTGCAACACAAGAATTTGGCTTTAACTGTGCATTATCCTGTCCGAAGGGAACAAAATAAATATTTTTCATCACCATCAGCTTCCCGATATTCTGGAAGTTGATTCCGAGTGCATCATTGGTAGAGATTGCAATGATGAGTGGTCTTCCGTTTCGCAGGTGTGATTTTGCTGCCATCAGCACCGGTGTATCTGTAATCCCGTTTGCAAGCTTTGCCGCAGTATTTCCTGTACATGGCGCAATCACGAATGCATCAAACATCTTTTTCGGTCCGACCGGCTCCGCCCCCTGAATCGTATGAATACCAGGTTTTCCGGTCAGCATTTCCACTTCCTTGACGAAATCTGACGCATTTGCAAACCGTGTATCCATCTCATATGCATGGTCGGAAAAAATCGGCGTAATACTTGTTACCTTATCCCGTAGAACCTCTATTTGCTTTTTTATTTTATCAAATGTGCAAAATGATCCCGTAATGGCAAAGCCCAAATTGCATTCTAATTGCATAACCTTTGCTCCTAATTATTCTTGCGTAAGGCTCTCCGTGGCAAGCAGTTGTTCATATACACAGGAAGCAATGATTTCTCCGGCTTCCCGCGGATATAATTTTCCGGGCAGGCCGAGATATAGATCCGCACGGATCCCATGTTCTCTGCAATATGAAAAATCCGTTCCTCCCGGTTTGGATGCAATATCAAAAATCATGATATCGAGTGGCATCCGTGCAAGCAGCTCATCATTTAAAACAAGCGCCGGTATCGTATTAAAAATATAACTATATTTTTCATAATGATATCGTTCCTGCTGCAATAAATTTAAAAATCCATATCCGTCTGCTTCGATGCCGGACTTCAATTCTTTTCGACGAACCATAACATCCACATTGGCACCGCACTGCTTCAAGGCATTTGCAATCGCATACCCACAATGCCCGTAACCAAGCACAAGGCAGTGGCTTTCCAATAAGACCGCATCTGCCTTTGCAGCAGTCTTTACAATACCCTTTGCTGTAAGAACCGCATTCTCAGACACCATTTTCTCCTGTTCCAGATAGGAGATGCAGGTTATTCCATGCATCATAAGTGTCTTACGGCAAGCCTCAGACAGCAGCCCATAATACAGAACAAGTCCGTGAAACCGGAGATTGCAAAGTGCCTGTTCCTCCTCATCCGACAGCTTCGGCGCCGCAATGATACAGGCATTCTCGGAACATGATTCCAATGCTTCATATACATCATAGCCAAGATTATAAAAATACCCTGCAACGAAATTCATACGCGAATCCCGTCCAAAAACAATCACATCCTGCATAACCTTCCACATCCTCCTTACGATACTCTATTATATGCTTGCACATCTAAAATGGAATCTCAATAAAAAAATTCATCAAATACATAATACATATAATACGAAAAATCCTTTTTTTGTACAGATGACTTCGCATAAATTGGATATGTTGCCATCGTATCACCATTGACCATGAGCACAAGCAATCCGATTCTATCACCCTCAAGGACCGGTGCGCAAAGCTCCCTATCGTAAATCTCCCTCAGCAAAAGCGTATCGGACGCTCCAAGCAGCAGCCTGCATGTGCCGACTGCATATCCCGGTACCGTCTCCGACAGTCCATCCTTTACCTCCACATTTCTCGGTGTATACGTCTGCACATCCACATCCGTATATTGATATTTTTCATCTCCATAAGCAAGCAGGGCTTTTGTGTCGCTCCACTTATAACTTTTATTGTTTGGCCATCCGCATGCAAGTAATACGACAATAAAATTTTTTCCGTTTTTATTGACCGCAGCGACATAACAGTATCCGGCATTTCCGGTAAAGCCGGTCTTTCCTGCCAGCACACCATCCATCTGATCAAGCAGAGCATTTTTATTGTTCACGGTAAACTGCCGTTTACCCTCTCGATCCGAAAAGGAATAGCTGCGTGTCTGACAGATTGCCTGAAACTTGTCTTTTTCCTCGGATTGAAATACACAATACCGCATTATAAGTGCAAGCTCTTTTGCTGTCGTTCTGTGTATTCCATTCTCGTCCTCGGCATCGAGTCCGTTCGGCGTAATAAAATATGTATGGGAGAGCCCGATTTCCGCTGCCTTTTTGTTCATCATAACCGCAAAGTCTTCCACGCTGCCGCCAACATGCTCCGCAATGGCGCATGCGCTGTCATTGTGGCTTTCAAGCATCATGGAATAAAGCAGATCCTCCAGCTTATATTGTTCTCCTGCCCTGATTCCAAGCTGCACATCCGGCATCTTGGATGCATAATCACTGACGGTCACATAATCATCCAGATTTCCGTATTCCAGTACCAAAATCAAGGTCATAATCTTCGTGGTGCTTGCCATCGGCCGCTCCGTATCGGCATCCTTTCCATATAAGACTCTGCCTGTATCCGCATCCATCAAAACCGCCGATGCCGCATACAATTGAAGCTCCCCCTCCGCATGTGCAGTCCCCGGACAACTGAGAACGACAAGCGCGATTGATAATAACAAAACGAGAATCCTTTTCATGATTTTCTCCCCTTTATTGAACATATAACCCTCTTACAATATATGGAAATTTATATTATCTTAGACTTTCTAATTGAAATCCTCTCCCTCTTCCTGTAAAATAACATTATTATATGATAAGAGGGAAATGCTATGGCTTCATTATTTACATCAGAATTAAAAGAGGGCATGATCACACTCTCAGACAGCTATTCCAACACGGGCAGGCTGATTGTTCCAAAAGACACGATTATTACAAACAGTATCATTAAGATACTCTCGAACAATGGTGTCGTATTTGTTGATGTTGATTTAAATGAAAATCCGGAATCACCGGAGAACGATTTGTTGTCCCATGCTATAGATGAAGAAAAAATAAAAAACAAACCGGAATATAAGAAATTTGTCCATCGCTACGAAAAAAACGTTACAGAGATGGAATACCAGATTAACGATATTGTTCACAAAAATGCACCGATTGATGTCGATTTTATGCTGCAAAACACCGAAAGTACCCTGAAAGCACTGAATGATTCTCCATATGGTGTTTTTTCAATGCTTTCCACGATGAAAAGCTATGATGATTCTACCTTTAATCATTCGTTAAATGTTTCTTTAATATGCAATATATTTGCAGGCTGGCTCGGATTATCTGAGGAGGATACAAAGCTTATTACTGCATGTGGTCTGCTTCACGATATCGGCAAGCTGCTGATTCCGGACGAGATTATAAAAAAGCCCGGAAAACTTACAGATGAAGAATTTAATATTATTAAAACACATCCGACCAAGGGCTACAATCTGCTCAAAAAGAACAATGTTGACCCGCATATCCAATACGCTGCTCTGATGCACCATGAAAAGCTCGACGGTTCCGGCTATCCGCTTGGTCTGACCGGCAAACAGATTGACTGGTGTGCCCAGATTGTGACGATTGCGGATATCTACGAGGCAATGACTGCAACCCGCGTTTACCGGGGAGCACTCAGCCCGTTCATGGTCATCGGTATGTTTGAGGAGGATGGTCTTAAAAAATATAACCCGAAATACCTGCTTACATTTTTGGAGCATGTCGTAAACAGCTATTTAAACTGTAAAGTAAAATTGACCAACGGCGAGGAAGGAGACATTGTCTTTATCAACAAGGTACGGCTCTCCAAGCCATTAGTCAAAACAAAAAATGAATTCGTAGATTTATCAAAAAAACCGGATATCAATATCGAAAGTATCCTGTAGCTTATACTTCTACCTTGATATTGACTTCCTCCATAGCTTCCTGTCTGAAACGCTCGATTTTGTCCGGCGTGATAGACGGAAGCTCGTCCATGGAAGAAACACCAAAACAACGCAGAAAATCCTCTGTCGTTCCGAACAGAATCGGTCTTCCGACTGCATCCAGTCTTCCAACCTCCATAATCAGATTGTATTCCACAAGACGATTGATCGCATGTACACACGATACACCGCGAATTGCCTCAATCTCCTGTCTTGTAACCGGCTGCTTATATGCCACGATGGACAAAGTCTCCATCAGGGAATCTGTCAGAGAATGCTTCTTCGGCATATTGACAAGACCGGATAAAATATCATAATATTCATGTTTTGTACAGAGCTGATAAGACTGATCCAGCTTCACAATCTGAATGCCCCTGTCTACTTCTTCATAGCGAAGCATCATATCTGAGAGCACCTTTTCCAATGTCGTTTCATCCATAGAAAGCACACTCGCCAAATCCTTTATGCTTACCGCGTCTCCCATCGAGAAAAGTACCGCCTCAATGGCAGCTTCTGTTTTCTTTACACTCTCATCCATCAATTATCCTCCAATGAATCAATGATGATATCACCGAACAGTTCATCCTGCCGTATCGTAATATCTCCAACCTTCATAAGCTCCAATATCGCCATAAAGGTGACAATAATATTTATCTTTGATGCCTGTATTTCAAGCAGAGTCTTGAAATTGATACCCTTTAAGCCGCGGATGCCGGTACGAATTTCTTCCATCTTGTCCTCAATGCGAACCTCGTCCTTCTCAATCGTTCCGAACTTGCTTCGAACCGGGTCAACACGGTCGGCTGTCCGCTTCATAACCTGTGTAAATACCTCGTTCAATTTCGCCAGTGTTACATCTCCGATGACATCTGCCGGGTCAATCTCCTCGCGGTATTCCAGAATTTCTTCCGGAATGGTCGCCTGTTTATAGTAATTTTTCTCCGCATCCAGATTCATATCCTTCAGTTCCAGAGAAGCATACTTATACATTTTATATTCAAGCAAGCGCCGTACCAATTCTGCACGCGGATCCTCCTCTTCCTCCTCCTCTTTTTCTTCCTTCGGCAAAAGCATCTTCGCCTTAATGGAAATCAGAGTTGCCGCCATAACCAGAAATTCGCTCATGACATCTAAATCTTCTTCCTGCATCCGATTCAGATAATCAAGATATTGCTCCGTAATCTCCACAATCGGAATGTCAAATATATTAAATTTGTTTTTGTCTATCAAATGCAGAAGAAGGTCGAGAGGACCTTCAAATGCATTGATTTTAAATTCTAATTTTTCATCCATACCCGTGTATTCTATCATTTTTTATATAATAATGCAAACCATTCCGCCGTTGGAATCATTTACGATTTTCTCCATGGTATCCTGCAGCTTCTGCTGGCTCTCCTGCGTGATTTTATTAATCTTGGAGGAAAGTCCGTCCTCCACAAGCTGCCGGATTGTCTTCCCGAATATGTTGACCTCCCAGATTCCGTCCTGTTCTCCCTCATCCTTGTTGATATACGCAATCAAATCCTTTGCCTGCTGCTCCGAACCGACGATTGGCGCAATCTCTGTTGTAATATTTGCTTTAATCAAATGAATGGAAGGTGCCTGTGCGGTCAGCTTGACTCCGTATTTATTGCCCGATTTAATGACCTCCGGCATACCAAGCTTAATCTCCGATTCATCCGGTGTTACAGAGCCATATCCTGTCTTAAGTGACTGCAGCAGCGCCGCACTGACCTTCCGGCACTGGGACTTCGTTGCCGCAAGCGTCCGGATTGCCTTCATAAATGCGTATTCATTTTCAATCGTCTCCCCCATAATCTCTGAGAGCATCGCATAGTAATATTCCGGCTTTAATACCATCTCGATTTCGATTGTCCCATCTGCCAGATTCAAGGATTGCATCTTGATGGATTCGAGATATTCATCCCCTTCAAAATGATAGCTTGCAGCGTCCTTCATCAAAAACATCTGACTGAATATCTGATTGGATTTTGCAACAACCTTTGCTTTTATCTCATCCTTCAGCTCCAGTGCCTCCACCCATTTCGGAATCCGAAATGCAACCGATGTAACCGGAAAATCAAGCAGCAGCTCCTCAAATATATGTACAACATCCTGTTTTTTAAGCTGGTCGCAATTGATTGGAATCACACTCACACCATAGGTATCTCTCAATTCTTCCGCCAGTCTTGCCGTCTCCGGTGCGGCAGGCTTTTTTGTATTCAAAACAACAATAAACGGCTTACCGATTGCTTTTAACTCTGAGATTGTCTGGCTTTCCGGTTGAATATATGCCCCTCTGCCAATCTCAGAAATGGTATCATCACATGTCACAACAATGCCAACCGTAGAATGGTCGTATATAACCTTTTTCGTACCGATTTCCGCTGCCTTTGTGAACGGAATGTCATAATCATACCACGGTGTTTTTACGAGCCGTTCCTTTCCGTCCTCCTCATGTCCCTCTGCGCCCTGCACCATATAACCGACGCAGTCTATCATACGGCACTTAAACTGCACGCCATCCTCAAAGCTGACAGATACTGCCTCCTTCGGAATGAATTTCGGTTCCGTTGTCATAACAGTCTTGCCCGCAGCAGATTGCGGCAGTTCATCCTGCGCCCGTTTCCGATTGTTCACATCCTCAATCGCAGGCAGTACCATCAACTCCATAAAACGCTTAATAAATGTGGATTTACCGGTACGCACCGGTCCGACAACACCGATATAGATTTCCCCGTTGGTTCTTGTTTCTATATCCTTATAAATGTTCATAGATGCCTCCCTTAACACATGCCATTTCGTTCAATAACTCAATATAATATATGTTCGCATCTATATTTTATGCAAAAAGAAAGCCGACGAATTTTTCGCCGGCTAAATCATTTTTGTTTTATTCATCCCATGTCAGTCCGATAGACTCCGAAGTCCGCATACGGGTAAGAAGCATCATCATTCCTTCCTTTGCCGTCAGGTCTTCAAACAGAAGCTGGTTTACAACTGCTACAATCGGCATTTCCACACCGTACTTCTGACTAAGTTTATATGCTGCCTTTGCAGAATATACGCCCTCAACGACCATCTGCACTTCATCCATCGCTTCTTTATATGTCTTTCCCTGTCCCATCAGGTAACCGGCCTTTCGGTTTCTGCTGTGCTTTGACTCACATGTTACAATCAAATCACCGATACCGGACAATCCGGCAAAGGTCTCCAGCTTTCCGCCCATCTTTGTACCAAGTCTCGTAATCTCGGCGATTCCTCTTGTGATGATGGCCGCCTTTGCATTGTCACCGCAGCCAAGTCCGTCGCCAACTCCGGCAGCAAGCGCAATCACATTTTTCAGTGCGCCTCCAAGCTCTATTCCGATTACATCCGGACTTGCATAGACACGAAAATAATCGTTCATAAACACATCCTGTATCATGAGTGCCGTCGATTTATCATCCGCACCTGCAACAACGGTCGTCGGCATCCGCTTTCCAACCTCCTCTGCATGGCTTGGACCGGATAAAACGCCAACCCTGCAATTTGGAATTTCATCTTTAATCACCTCGGTCAGTGTCATAAGTGTCTCATCCTCGATTCCCTTTGACACATTAACAATTGTCGTATCTGCATCTATGTATGGCGCAATTGTCTTTGCCGTACTTCTCACAAACGGAGACGGAACAACCATAACCAAAAGCTCTGCTCCCCGGCAGACCTCCTCGGCACTCGTCGTGAAACGAATATCGTCTGACAATTTAACACCCGGCAGCTTTGTCTGATGCTCGCGCTTTTCATCGAGCATCGCAATCTCCTTCTCATCGACCGACCATACCGTCAGCTCATGTCCATTGTCCGATAACAATACGGTCAGAGCTGTCCCCCAGCTTCCTGCACCTAAAATACCGATTTTCATACCTTATCCTCCTTCTTTGCCCCAAGCTTGTTTTCCTCATGATGAAGCAGACGTACAATATTTGCATGGTGGCGAACAATTGCCATCACACAAATAACCGCTACCACAATCACGCTTTCCACCATCGCCTCATGGGAAACCGGGTCCGCAAGCTGAAAGCCGTATTTTCCATGAAAGGCGAAAATTGCATATTCCACCATAAACATCGTCACAATCGTGATAGAGCCGAGTGACACATATCTTGTAAGTGCAACAACGAAAATAAATGCAATTAAACAGCTCACAATGATAACCGGATCCAAAAATCCGACGATGACACCCGCAGTCGTTGCAATCCCCTTACCACCTTTAAAATGCAGATAAAACGGGAAATTATGCCCAAGTACAGTACCAAGTCCCGCATAGGCAAGGTAAAGCAGTACGCAGTCCGGATAGAAATACCCGATTATAATTCTGACAAGCACACTAAGTATAATTGCCTTTAACAAATCTCCCAAAAAAACAATCAGTCCGGCTTTTTTTCCGAGCACACGCAAAGCATTTGTTGTACCTGCATTCCCGCTTCCGTGCTGACGGATATCGATTCCGTGCATACGGCCATAAATATAAGATGTCTGAAATATTCCAAATACGTATCCTGCAAGCAGGCAAATAAATCTTGCTGGTATCATAGCTATTTTTCTTTCCTCTCACGTATAATGAATTTTAGCGGCGTTCCGCGGAAGCCAAACGCCTCACGTATTTTGTTTTCAATATATCTGGTATAGGAAAAATGCATCAATTCCTTATCATTTACAAATATAACAAAGGTCGGCGGCTTGACTGACACCTGCGTAATATAATATAAACGCAGCCGCTTGCCCTTATCCGAAGGCGGCTGATTCAAGGCAACTGCCTCCGCCATAATCTCATTCAATACACCGGTTGCAATCCGGAGTGAATGATTCTCAATAACCGTATCAATCACTTCAAACAATTTCGGCAGACGCTGTCCGGTCTCCGCCGAGATGAAAAGCAGTTCCGCATATGGCATATAGGACAGCTTTTCCCGAATGTCCGATGTGAATTTTTGCATCGTCTTGTCATTTTTTTCAACAGCATCCCACTTGTTGACCGCAATAATCATGCCCTTACCGCGCTCATGCGCGATTCCGGCAATTTTTGCATCCTGATCGGTAACACCCTCTGTCGCATCAATCACAAGAACTGCCACATTACACCGCTCCACGGCGGCCACTGTACGAATAATGCTGTAACGTTCAATCTCTTCTTTAATTTTATTTTTCCGGCGCAGTCCGGCTGTATCAATAAAAATATATTCCACACCGTTCCGCTTGATTGTCGTGTCAATCGCATCCCGGGTCGTTCCGGCAATATCCGATACGATTACACGGTCCTCACCAATCAGCTTATTGATAATCGATGATTTTCCGACATTCGGCTTTCCGATGATGGCAATACGAGGACGCTCATCCTCTTCCTCCTGCAAAGCATTTTCACCGAAATTCTTCACTACCTCATCCAACATATCTCCAAGTCCGAGCTGCGATGCAGCAGAAATCGGCTGCGGGTCTCCGAGTCCCAGATTATAAAACTCATACACATCCGGCATGAATTTCTCGAAGCTGTCCACCTTATTGACAACAAGCACAATCGGCTTATGCGAACGGCGAAGCATATCTGCTACCTTTCCGTCTGCATCCACAAGTCCCTGCCGCACATCGGTTAGGAATATAATGACATCTGCTGTCGCAATTGCAATTTCTGCCTGTTCCCGCATACTCTTTAATATGATATCATTTGATTCCGGCTCGATACCACCGGTATCAACAATTGTAAAATTATAGTTTAACCATGTAACGTCCGCGTAAATCCGATCTCTTGTCACGCCCGGTGTATCCTGCACGATTGATATTTTGTCTCCCGCAAGCGTATTAAACAACGTAGATTTTCCGACATTTGGTCTGCCGACAATGGCAACAACCGGTCTACTCATCTTTTTTCTCCATTTCCATGATCTTGTGGAAAAATTCCACACCGCTTGATTGTACAATAATCACAGGAACTTGTAAAGCACTTTGCAATTCCTGAACCGTCATATCATCCAGAAATACCGGTTCATCCGCCTTTACAGTCTGACTTGGCAGAAACAGTGCTTCTCCCAAATCCTTTCCGGAAAGCTGTTTTACCATATCCTGCCCCGTCAAAAGTCCGGTCACCGTAATTTTTTCTCCGAAAAAATCATTGCGGATTGGAAATACCTGAAGATTTAAATTCGGTGCCGCCTCCTTGTAGATTTCTGCAATCTGTTCGATGTAAGGATATGCACACAAACCGGATACGGTCGACACGGTAAGCTGCTTCTCCCATTTTCTTCCATTCCGCTTTTTCAGATAACCGTCCACTGCATCCCTTGCTTCTTCCAAGAGCAGCCGTGTCATGCCAACTCCGTTCTCAAGCTGAATATAGCCGTCATACCGCTCTGCCTCCGGCAATTCATATCCGGCAGTAATATACCATTCATCACTCGCGTGTACAAAATGCGTTCCGATTCTCTCCATTGCCTGTTTCTGAAAAGCTTCTATGATCGCGATAACTTCCCTCGCATCCTCCCTTGTAAAGCTCTCCAGAGGGTAAAGTCCTTCCCGGTATCTTGTAAGTCCGACCGGAACAACCGAAAGACTTTCAATCGTCGGTGCGTAAGCGAGCAAATCCGAAATTGTCTTTTTTAACTCCTCACCATCATTTAACCCTTTGCATAATACAATCTGCGCATTCATCGGTATTCCGGCTTCGTAAAGCATATCAATATAATCAAGCACCTTTCCGGCAAACCGGTTATTCAGCATCTTACAACGAAGCTCCCGGTTCGTCGTATGCACGGATATGTTAATCGGAGCAAGCTTATAATCAATAATGCGCTGTATATCCTTTTCCTTCATGTTGGTGAGCGTCACATAATTGCCCTGCAAAAAGGAAAGGCGCGTATCATCATCCTTAAAATAGATTGTCTCACGCATGCCCGGTGGATTCTGGTCAATAAAACAGAACACACATTTATTGCAGCAGCTTCGATAATTGTCCATCAGGGACTCTCCGAAATTCATGCCGAGATCTTCCTCATAATCCTTTTCAACCTCAAGCAGCCATTCCTCTCCATCCTGTCTTTCAATCAAAACTTCAAGATATTCATCATTTACAAGATACTGATAATCAAAGATATCCTCAATCTCATGGTCATTGATGGAAAGCAGCACATCGCCGCATTCAATTCCGAGTTCCTCCGCAATGCTTCCCTTTTCTATTGAAGTAATCGTATGTTTTTTCATCTTCATTTTTACTCCCTGTCACCTTTTAACATCATGACAGCTCCGAGATTTCCCCTTTTTCCATTCGTCGCTCTGTGTGAAAAAAATAAATCCGGATTACAGCAGGTGCAAAGATCCGGCAGAGTAACATGAGACGGCAACACGCCGGCTCTTAAAAAATTATAATAACAGGCTCCATGTAAATCAAGCTGATATTTTCCGTCCTTCTTATCTGTCAATATAGAAGCCACTTCCTCCTCTGTATATACAGCACGAAAAGCCTCTGCCACGTCCTCGCTTACCTCATAGCAATCCTTGCAGATAGACGGACCGATTGCACATACGATATCCTCCGGTCTTGAGCCGTACATTTCCCGCATTGTATCAATCATCCTGATTCCGATACCCGCCACAGTTCCGCGCCATCCGGAATGAGCGGTTCCTATCACATTTTTGACCGGATCATAAAAAAATAATGGCACACAGTCTGCATAAAATGTCATGAGCGCTATACCCGGTACATCAGTCACAAGACCGTCAATCCCAGAGAAATCACGTTCTGTCACAATTCCCTTTCCTGCATCCTCCTCCGTCACAACACGGATTTTCGTATCATGGACCTGATCTGAAAACACAAGTCTTCTGTAATCATATCCGACAGCCTCTGCAAACCAGCGATGATTTTCCATCACACATTCCGGGTCATCACCCCTTGAAAAGCTTAAATTCATGCTTTTCAGATACCCCTTGCTCACACCGCCAAACCGTGTAGAAAAACCGGTAATAATATTATCATATGCATCAAAACAATTATATAAAAGCACAGGTACAATCGTCTTTGTCCCATGTTCCACCGGCACATATAAAAAGTGCGTCGTGCGCTCCCGCAGAAGCTTCAGCTTTTGCTCCTGAAGCTGAAACAAGTGCTCTTCATTTACTTTCAGATTAAAATTTTTTGCCTTCATACCGTTCTCCTAAGGTTGAAAATCAAACGCATTCTCAATATGCATAATTTCATGCTCCGTAATCCCGACTACATCAAATCGAATCGGCATGTTGTCCGGACTTATTTTTTTCTGATTCAGATAAAAATATGCGGTACGGCAGATTTGTCTTTGCTTTTGCGGTGTCACTGCCTCAAGCGCACTGCCACATCCATCATCTTTCCGATATTTAACTTCCACAAACACAATACAGGCACCATCCCGCGCAACAAGGTCAATTTCGCCCTGCTGCACCCGGTAATTTTTCTCGATTATAAAATATCCCTTTTCCCGCAGATACCTTGCTGCCTGTTCTTCCTTCTTTGCACCGATTGCACGCTTATTATACATGCGTTCCTCCTATATATTATGTCCTCCCCGACCCATTTTTTCACGTAATTTATCCATCCGGTCGACATAGACGAGGATTTCCGCCACAACCCCATACAATTCCGGCGGAATACATTCTCCGATATCAAGATTTAAAAGAGTGTTCGTCAAATCCGTATCCTTATACAACGGCACATCACTTGCTTTTGCCGTATCTATAATACGCTCCGCAATGGCGCCCTTTCCGGATGCAACGACCTGTGGTGCCTGACTTCCCGGCTCATAAAGAAGGGCAACCGCCTTCTTTTTTTCCTCTTTTTTCTTTGGATCTATATTAAAATTTTCTGCCATGCAAATCACCTCTTCTACATCCGCACATCAAAGGAATAACGCTTGATGCTCTTCTCCATATCGTCTCCAAGCATCTCCCGGATAACTGCATTCTTTTCCGTATCTGCATGCAGCGTCGGCTCCCTTGTGATTACCTCATTCGTAAGTGAAAATCCATTTTCTGCTATCGCTTTTTCAAGTGAAGTCATATGTTCATCAATAATTTTTGCACTGATTTCATCCTCCACGTAAAACCGTGTATGTACAACCGTTCCACGCAGACTGACATGCACATCGGTCGGTCCGAGATAATCCATATCGAGGTGTAACAGCGCACTTACATCTTCCTTTGCCTCCTGCAATCGTTTTTTGTTCATATACACGAACAAATCAGCATTTTCATCTCTGCCCTCCAATCGAACCGGCAGCTGTGTATAGGCAAACATCTGATTCAGATTCTGCATAAAATCAATTCGTTCCTGCATCCCCTTTGCCGACTCAGAGAGCTGTTGATCCGTCGACGAACCGGTGCCGGAACCAAAATGCTCCAGCAAACGTCCTGCCTTCTCATACAAATGCTTATAATATTCCGTCACTTCATCCGGCTGCTGCAGTTTCTCCGGCTGCATTGTAAACTTGTCCTTCATTGCACCGGCAAACAGCTCTTTCATGCTGTCCGACTGCAGAAAATCCTGTACCTTCTCTGCCGAAAGCTGCTGATTGTTGACAGAATAATCAAGTGCCTGCTGTAAATGATTTAAAAACTGCATCGGTGTTTCTGACTGGGAAAGCACCTGCTGTACAACCTGCTTTGGGATTCCCATTCCTTCAAGCTGTTTTGCCACATCCGCGACTTCAGATTCCCCAATATGCAGTTTATCAGCAAGTAATGCTGCTTCTTCCGCCAAAGGCTCCTGCCCCGCTGCTACAGGGTTTTCCTGTTCCCCCGCCAATAAGGAGATTTCCTGTCCTGCTGTAGATAATGCGTTATCAAACAGCATTTTCATATCCAGAACCGGTGCATCCTCCGCATCGGAAACAATCTGTAATATCTCATTAAATACCGCCTGTGCCTGTTCCGGCGGCATATCCTGCCGGATTGTCTCCGACAACGTATCTGCAAATTCCGAGATTCCCTGCATCATCTGATGCCTGTTTGTCTGATATAATTCAAACTGTTCGATTGACTGTGCATCTATGGGAAGGTTCATCTTATTCATCGTAACCAACGTCTGAATCGATGCATCCGGATATTTATATGCCTGCTGAATCAGCTTTTGCATACCTGTCCGGTCCGCACGCATATTCTGCGACAGCAGTGCTTCCGCAATCTGATAATTTTTCTCGGACGGTGTCAGGTTATTTTGTTCGAGCAATTTAAAAATTGCGCTGTCCTTCATAACCTCTGCATTTTGTTCAAACGGCTGAATCAACACGGTCGAGCCGCTGTTTTCCTTTACGAGAAAGGAAAGGGATTCCCCGATATTCATGTTCACAGCTTCTGCCATGCGTGCCTGAAGCATAGCATTGCCATCCATCTGTATCGTGACCTGACTTCCGTTTATGTTCACGATTTTTCCCTCGAACATCTGCCCCTCCGGCACCTGTGTAATGAGGGCATTTCCGGACGGCTTTCCGACATCGGCTGACACCTTCTGTCCGCTCTCTGTGACCGGCATACCCGCCGGATAACGATTTAATTGAAAACTGCCGTTCTCTATATTCATACAAACTCCTTAATAAAAGTTCTCCTATGTATTTCACAAGGGCCAAGCTTTCGCAATCCTTCATAATGCTTTGCACTTCCGTAACCCATGTTACTTGCAAATGAATAACCAGGATAGACCTTATCATACTCCTTCATCATACGGTCTCTCGTTACCTTTGCCACAATACTTGCGGCCGCAATGCTTGCAGAAAGTGTATCGCCCTTTACAATCGGCACCTGCCGTATATCAACCTCCGGTATCCGCACGGCATCATTTAATAAAAGATCCGGTTTTACTTTTAGTTTTGCTATCGCCATGCGCATCGCTTCATACGTCGCCTGTAAAATATTGATTTCATCTATTCTTTTTTCGGACACGATACCAATTCCGTAAGCAACTGCCTTCTCCACGATAATATCATATAATTCTTCCCGTTTTTTTGCCGGCACCTGTTTCGAGTCATTCAGATGCAGAATCACTTCATCCTCCGGCAAAATCACCGCACAGGCACAGACAGGACCTGCAAGCGGTCCTCTGCCAACTTCGTCTATCCCACATATATATCGGCTTCCCATTGCATGATACTTATGCTCAAATGCAAGCATTTTGTCAGAGCGCTCGATTTCCTTTAAATGTGCCTGCAGCTTTTTTTGTGCCTGCGCTACAATCGCCTGCACACCGCTTCGCTCATCACCTTCATGCTCCTGTATAAATTGTTTTAAAGCTTCCCCCTCGTCCGAATCAATCCTCTTTAATTTCTGCTTTATCTCCTGTATATTCATACTATCCCTTTCTTATATCCATATACTCTATACATTGTATCGAAAAAACAAGGACTGTGCAACGAAAAGTACACAGTCCCGCATATTATTTTATAAATCCAAAACTTTTAAACGGATAAATCCGGAGCACAACCTTCCCGACGATATCCTCGCGGTTTACATTGCCGACATCAGACCAACGACTGTCAATACTGTTGTTTCGGTTGTCACCCAGCACGAAATATTCATCCGAGCCGAGATAAACCTCCGAACCCGCACGTCCGTTATCTAATATTGTCTCTTTTCCGTAATTTTCTTTTAACAGACTCCCATTTATATAGATATATCCGTTCTGGTCGATTCGAACCGTTTCACCCGGCAGACCGATAATACGCTTGACATAGGTTGTCTGTTCATCATAATTGAATATCACAACATCAAAGCGCTTTGGATCTCCAAACGTATAAGAAAGCTTATCTACCCACAGATTATCTCCGTTTTCCAAAGTCGGATTCATGGAAGAACCATCCACCTTGGAACGACAACCGACAAAATTAAGGATAAAATAACAAATTAAAACAACAATGCCGATATAAATAATCAGACTCAACAATTCTTTGACGATATTAACTTCTTCTTTTTTCCGCGCTTTCTTTTTCCTGCGTTTTTTCTTTTTCCGCTTTACAGAATTTCCTTCCTCGTCAAATGTAAACTCCTCGGCTTCCTTCTCCGCCTGCTCCTCAATCGTCATCTGTTCTTCTAATTTATTTTCTGTCACAGCTTCCTTACTCATATCAAACATACTCCTATTTTGTTTCCGGAATCTCAAGTGTCATCCTTCCAAGTCTTCCACTTCGAAAATCATCCAGCAATATATTCGCCGCCTTCTCCAAATCCGGTTCATTTCCCTTCAGAAGACAGAGCCTTGCCCTCGCAATTTCCGACAATATTTCAAAATCCTTATAATTTTGACTGTCAATATCTATATTATACCTGTCTTGAATCGCATTACAATAATTATTTTTTAAAAATTGTATGAAATTCAGTGCCAGCTCGCTCTTTGTCAGTATTTCATCATTGATGGAGCCGATAAATGCAAGCCGGATACCAACCTCCTGATCCTCGAATTTCGGCCACAAAATTCCGGGCGTATCGAGAAGCTCCACATCCTTGCCAATCCGAATCCACTGTTTTCCTTTTGTTACACCCGGTTTATTACCAACCTTTGTACAGGATTTTTTGGCAAAGGAATTGATAAATGTCGATTTCCCGACATTCGGAATCCCGACAATCATGGCGCGAATCGGACGGTTTAAAATTCCCCTCTTACGATCTCTGGCGATTTTCTCCTTGCACGCCTCCCGAATCATATCCGTAACCGGCTTCATGCCGGAATTTTTTCTGGAATCTATGCTTTGAACAAAGAAGCCCTGTTTCCTAAAATAGTTTTCCCACAAAACTGTCTTACTGACATCCGCCATATCTGCTTTATTGAGCAGAATCATGCGCGATTTTCCGGATGCAAGCGCATCGATATCCGGATTTTTGCTTGACAGGGGTGCTCTTGCATCAAGAAGCTCAATCACGATATCAATCAATTTAATATCTTCCTGCATCATCCGTTTTGCTTTCGTCATATGACCGGGATACCATTGAATATTCATACTATTTTACCTTTCCTCTGTCCTTTCTTGGGGAAATAATAGATACAACCTTTCCCGTTATCTCTGTCTTGGATATATTTCCGACATTCGTATAACGGCTGTCCTCACTGTTGTTTACATTATCGCCAATCAGAAAATATTCATCCTCGCCAAGCTGAATCTCCTCCTCGGCAATCCCGCTAATTTGGATAGCCGTGTGAAACGGCAGATCCGTCAGACGCTCCCCATCAATATACACATCTCCTCCGGATATACGAATCGTCTCCTCCGGCAGTCCGACAACACGCTTTATATCATAATATTCATCGGATGATACCTGTGTATATGCGACAACATCATACCGTTTAATATCTGAAAACCGATATCCGATTTTATTCACAATCACTACCTGAGAATCCTCCAGTGTAGGCTGCATAGATGGTCCGACGACCGTAACCGTCTGAAAACCAAATGTCACAAAAGCATAGCCGACGATTGCCGCAATAAACATAAGCAGCAAAAGCTGCAAGCCTTTTTGAAATGCTTTATGAAATTTCGTTCGTTTTTTTGATGCATGCCTGGATAAATTATGACTGTCATAATAGCTTTTTTGTTTTCTAGCTCCCATAAATTTGCTGCTCCTTAAGAACAATTAAAATAGGAAACCCCCAGATCTATGAATCTGGGGGCAAGTTTTCATTGTCTCTGCAAGTATTACTTTACAAGTTCCTTAACCTTAGCCTTCTTACCAACACGATCACGTAAGTAGTTAAGCTTCGCACGTCTTACCTTACCTCTGCGAATAACTTCAATCTTCTCAACTGTCGGGCTGTGGAGCGGCCATGTCTTCTCAACGCCGACACCGTTTGAATTCTTACGTACTGTAAATGTCTCACGGTTGCTTCCACCCTGTCTCTTCAATACAGTACCTTCAAAAGCCTGAAGTCTTTCTCGGTTACCCTCTTTAATCTTAGCGTATACCTTAACTGTATCGCCGACATTAAAATCCGGAACCTCCTGCTTCATCTGTGCTGATTCAATGTTCTTAATAATTTCATTTGCACTTAATGCCATTTGTGTGACCTCCTACATTTTTTAGACGTTCTTAATGCACATGCACCAGAGGACCATCCCTTTTTTCACAACCACATAACTATAACATAGGTCTTTTGATAACGCAAGTTCTTTTTAAACTTTTTCATAGAAAAATGTCTTCAGTGACTGAAAACCAAGATCCTTTGCACGTAATATCTGTTCCGTACTTCCGATAAACAAAATGCCCTTGTCCGTCAAAGCGTTATGGAATTTTCTATAAACCTCATCCTTTGCCTCATCCGTAAAATAAATAACGACATTTCGGCACACAATCATATTTACATTTTGAAAATACAAATCCTTTAACAGATTGTGCTTTTTAAATTCTACGCAGGCCTTAATCTGCTTATTGACCGCATAATGGGAATCATCTACCTTTGTAAAATATTTGTTCAAATATTTCTTCGGTAAGTCCACCAGACTCTTGGCAGGATACACGCCTTCCTTTGCAAACGCCAGAACCTCTTCATCGATATCACTCGCGATAATCCGGATTTTCTCCGATGGAATATAATCAGAGAGAATCATTGCAATCGTATACGGCTCATCACCGGTAGAACAGGCAGCGCTCCAAATCGTAAAACGATCTCCATACTGCTTCCGCAAATACGGAACCATCTCCTGTTCAAAATTAATCCATTGCTGCGGATTACGATAAAATTGTGACACGTTGATCGTCAGATAACTGACAAAGGTATGAAGTAGAGCTTCATCCTGCTTCATACCTTTGAAAAAACTTTCAAACCCGTCAAATCCTTTCCGGACTATCAAAGATTCGATTCTTCTCTTCATCTGGCGTTCCTTGTAAAGATCTAAGTTAATATCTGTCAAAGAATAGACATCCCGCTTAAATTCTTCATATTGGTATGCCATAATATCTTACTCCTCTTCAGCAATTTCTTCCTGTGCTTCCTCTGTCTGCAAAGCACGGATACTGAGGCTGATCTTCTTCTCAGCAGCCTTGAAATCAACAACCTTCGCTGTAATCTCCTGACCGACCTTCAATACATCCTCCGGCTTTTCTACACGCTCTGTTGAAATCTGTGATACATGAAGCAATCCGTCTACCCCCGGCTCAAGCTCCACAAATGCACCGAAGCTTGCAAAGCGGACAACCTTTCCTGTTACAACATTGCCGGTTGCATACTTCTCAGCAGCCTTTACCCACGGATTCTCATCCTCAAACTTCATACTGAGTGCAATCTTCTCACCGTTGATGTCCTTGATAAACGTCTTTACAGTATCGCCTACCTTGACAACACTTCCAGGATTATTCACTCTTCCCCATGACATCTCTGAGATATGAAGAAGTCCGTCTACACCGCCTAAATCAATAAATGCACCAAAGGATGTAACATTCTTAACAGTACCCTCTACAACATCGCCAATCTTGATGCTTTCGAACAGCTTCTTTGCAAGCTCTGCCTTCTTTGCAACAAGGAGCTGCTTTCTGTTACCGATGACTCTGCGCTTCTTCGGATTGAACTCTGTAAGTACAAATTCAACCTCCTGATCCTGATACTTTGTCAGATCCTTCTCAAAGACATCAGATACAAGACTTGCAGGAATAAACACCTTGCATTCATTTACTATCACGTTTAAACCGCCTTCAACAACCTGAACAACCTTACCGGTCAATACTTCATTGTTGTTGTATGCTTCCTCAAGCTTATCGTAGGATTCGTCTGCTGCAACTCTCTTGTAGGAAAGAAGCACCTGACCCTCACCATCATTTGTCTTAATGACCTTAACCTTAATCGGATCTCCAACCTTTACAACGGTTGTCAAATCCAGATTTGGTGTACTCGAATATTCATTTCTGGTAACAACGCCGTCTGCCTTATACTGGATATCTACAATAATCTCCTCCGGCTTTACAGCGATAACCTTTCCTTCCACTACACTTCCAACCCGAATCTTATTTCCATTCTCCTCGGATTGCTTTAACAATTCTTCAAAACTTAATTCCGACATACTGTCATGAACCTCCTTAATAATATAATTTGGGGTAGATGCCCCAGCTGTAATACCTACCCTCTTAGCGGATTCAATAACAGTTAAATCCAAGTCAACGAGTGTCTGAATATAGTAAGTTTTATCACATTCCTTGTGACAGATCTCATACAGCTTTTGTGTATTCGAACTATTCTTACCACCAATCACTATCATGGTATCAACATCAGCTGCAAGTTCCCTTGCTTCTCTTTGTCGTTCCTCGGTAGCATTACATATGGTATTATAAACAAAGACATTATATCCTTTATTTCGAAAAAATTCAACTATATCTTGAAATTTTACGTCATTAAATGTCGTTTGAGAAACAATATACACATTTTTATCAAGCAAATGTAATTTTTTCTCCGCTTGTTCCAGGGAATTTACAATAATCGGTTCCCCGGTGCACCATCCTTTTATCCCTAAAACCTCCGGATGATCTTCGTCTCCGACGATTACGATACAGTGCCCCTTTTCACTTTCCTCCGCCACGATCCCGTGTATCTTTTTCACAAAAGGACACGTAGCATCTATAATGTGAAAACCAAGTGACTCCAACTGTTGATAGACCTGCTTTCCGACACCGTGGGACCGGATAATAATCTTTGCATGTTGTATTTCGGAATTATCAGCCGTTTTTTTAACCTCTGTCCAGTCATCCACATCCTTTTCCGTAAGAACCTGTACTCCCTTTTCTTTCAGGTCCCGCACAACCTCTTCATTGTGAATAATCGGTCCGTATGTGTAAACCGCATCCGGTTCTCCGCAATTTACCTGTTCGTAAACCATATTAACCGCGCGCTTCACGCCAAAGCAAAACCCTGCAGTCTTTGCAACCTTTACATCTCTCATAATAACAGCACCTTTTCAATCCGTCTCGGAGATACGAGGAATTTTAACACAGATTGCATTGACCACCTCATCGATTGTCATATCCGAGGAATCTAAGAAATAAGCGTCCTCCGCCTGTGTAAGCGGTGCAATCTCCCGATGCATATCCTGATAATCCCGCGCCTCAATATCCCGTTTAATCTCCTCTAATTCCGCCGGAACACCTTTGGTAATCAGCTCATCATATCTGCGTTTTGCCCTTGTCTCCACAGACGCTGTCAAATAAATCTTTAACTCCGCATCCGGCAGGACAAAGGTTCCGATATCCCTGCCATCCATCACAACATCCTGTGTTTTAGCCAAATCCCGCTGCAAGGAAAGAAGCTTATTCCGCACTGACTGCTTTGTCGCAACCTTTGATGCCATGTTTCCGACTGTCTCCTGTCGGATTTCCTTTGAGACATTTTTCCCGTTCAGATACACCTGCTGCTCTCCGTTTTCGTATTTGATTTCCACGGATATCGCAGCAAGTGCTGTCAGGATATGCGCCTGATTCTCAACATCCACGCCCTCATTCATAAAATACAGCCCGATTGCACGATACATTGCTCCTGTATCAACATACACATACCCATTTCTCTTTGCAACAAGCTTTGCAATCGTACTTTTTCCTGCTCCCGCAGGCCCGTCAATCGCTATATTCATATCTCTACCTCTTTTCTCTTATATCCCTTTTATTCCGATGCCGCTGCCGCTGCCGTACTCCACGCAATCTGAAGATTAAAGCCTCCTGTCAACGCATCGACATCCAACACCTCGCCGATAAAATACAACCCATGTACCGTCTTGGACTCCATCGTTTTCGGATTGATTTCCTTTACATTCACACCACCCTTTGTGATGATTGCTTCATCATATCCGCGCAGTCCCTTCACATGCAGACGCAGATTCTTAATTGAGTCTGCCAGTCTCCCGCGTTCCTCTTTTGTCACAGCATTCACCTGCTTATAGATATCAATACCGGAACATGCAAGTATGACCGGTATCAGATTCTTCGGAAGCAGTTCATCCAACGCATTCCGTATCTGCTTATTCTTTGTCTGAGAAAAATCCCGAAGGATTCGTGCGTCAAGCTGCTCCGCCGAAAGTGCCGGCTTTAAGTCGATTACCACATAGAGCGGTTCCGTAATAAAACGTCCTGCATAGGCAGATGCTGACAAAACAAGCGGACCACTGATACCAAAATGGGTAAACAGCATCTCTCCCTGCTCCTTATATAACAGCTTGTCTTTCTTTTTCTTTTTTACATAACAGGCGAGTGAAACATTTTTTAAGGACAAACCCATAATATCCTTACAGAACAGCTCCTCAATCTCAAACGGGACAAGAGAAGGCACACATTCCGTAACCGATATACCAAGCTCCCTAGCGAACCGCATGCCGTCACCGGTTGATCCGGTTCTCTCATAAGAAAGTCCTCCGGTTGCTATTATAACACGGTCATATTCTGCCCACTGTTTTTTCCCGGACGCATCCATATATTCAATACCCTCGATTTGTTTTCCCGTCTCTTCCTCTTTCACGTTCAGCCTTGTAACTGTATGATTTAAGCAGATTGAGACGCCATTTCTGTGCAGTTCCCTCTCCAGACAACGGATGACATCAGAGGAATGATCCGACTCCGGAAATACCCGGTTACCACGCTCTGTCTTGAGTCGAAGTCCCATTTGTTCAAAGCATGCCATCACGTCCTGCGCTGAAAACGAGTGAAACGCACTATACAAAAACTTCGGATTGCTGACCACATGCTTTAACAGGGAATCAACATCTGTCTGATTCGTCAGATTGCATCTGCCCTTTCCTGTTATAAACAGCTTTTTGCCAAGCCTCTCATTTTTTTCATACAATGTAACCGCTTCGCCCTTTTGTGCGAGCATAACCGCCGCAAGCATTCCTGCTGCACCGCCGCCGACTATCGCAACCTTCATTACTTCTCAAACCTCTTCAAATCTCTTTTCTTCATAATCAACAGCAGCGGCTCGTCCGCCTTCAACGGTTCATCCGGGTCCATCGCGATATTGAACTCTTCTCCCTGAATCACTGCAACGACATTTATCTTATATTCTTTACGAAGATTTAACTGCCGCAGGGTCTTGCCGACCCATTCCGGCTTCGGTATCATCTCCACAAGGCTTGTGCTGTCTGATAAATCAAAATAATCAACAAAATGCTCGGATAACAGCTTATGAGAAAGTCGAATCCCGGATTCCTTCTCCGGATATACAACCCGGTCTGCACCGATTCTCGCCAAAATACTTCCCATCATCTCGTCTCTTGCCTTTGCAATGACAAGCGGCACGCCAAGCTCTTTGGCTGACATGACACTCATAATACTCGGCTCCAGACGGTCTGACATGGCAACGACGACCACATCCATATTGGAAAGTCCGGCAGCCCGCAGTGCCTCAATATCACAGACATCTACATTCATGGCACAGGTTACCTGTTCCGAAATATCGTTTATCTTCTCGTTGTTATTGTCAATTACCATAACATCCGCGCCGTTTTGATAAAGCTCTGTCGCAATACTTGCCCCGAATCTGCCTAATCCGATAACTGCAATTGATTTATTCATATGCTTCCTCCCATTCTGCTTTTCCGTTCCTTTAGCTTACGATGATTTGTGCATCCGCATAGTGTACCAAATTCTTGTTTCCGGCTCTCTGTCCGAAAAAGATGAACATCGTAATCGGTCCTACACGTCCTAAATACATACATATAATGATTAAAATACGCCCAAATGTATTTAACAATGGTGTGATATCCCTCGACAATCCGACAGTCGCAATTGCACTTGCAACCTCAAACGAGCCATCCGTAAGAGATAAATGATTACTAACCATCAGCAAAACCGTAAACACCAAAAATACAAGCCCGCTGATTGTAACTACAGCGAGTGAACGCCGTATCAAAGACGGATTTACCGTCTTTTTAAATACTACCGTCTCATTTTTACCTTGAATAACGGAATTTACAGTCAAAAGCAAGACCGCAACTGTCACAGTTTTGATTCCTCCTGCGGTGCCGACCGGCGAGCCTCCGATAATCATGTAAACAAGACTAAACAAAACAGACGAATCCGTAAGTCCGCTCTGACTAATTGCTGCAAACCCGGCTGTTCGAAGTGTCACAGACTGAAAGAATGCATTTAACAGCTTCTCTCCGAATGACATAGTTCCGATTGTCTGCGGATTATTATATTCAAACAAAAGCGTAAAGATCATGCCGGATACGATAAGGGAAGCCGTCATGACTAAAACAATCTTTGTGTGTACTTTCAAATTTTTTACGATATGTTTAAACTCGATCTCCTTCTTCTTTGCCCGTTTAAATGTATCTACAATATCCCACCATACAACAAACCCGATACCACCGGCAATAATGAGAAATGCAGATGTGAATAATACAAGCGGAGAATTAAAGTAAGACATCAGGCTGTCCGGTCCAATGATATCAATACCGGCATTGCAAAAGGCCGATACCGCATTAAACACGGAAAACCAGATTCCACGGGCAACACCAAAGCGGGGAATAAAAGCGATTGCATAAAAACACGCGCCGATTAATTCCACGAGCAAGGTGCCTTTTATTACTTTCTTAATAAACACAACCATTCCGCGCATATTGTCCAGTCCGAAAGAATCCTGAATCATCATCCGGTTACGCAGACTGAATTTTCGATTTAAAATAAGCATGACAACGGATGTAAGCGCAACGATTCCGAGTCCGCCAAGCTGAATCAGAATTAAGATGACTGCTTTTCCGAACAATGTCCAATAGGAAAAGGTTGGTACAACAACCAGTCCTGTTACACATACGGAGGTCGTCGCTGTAAATAATGCAGTCAGATAGTTGCTTTGTCCTGATACGGTTGCAATCGGAAGCGATAAAAGTGCTGACCCGACGAGAATCGTTGCAAGAAATCCAAGCAGTATCTTACTTGTTGTCCGCATTTGCCGTTTTTCTTTTTTATTTTTCTTATTTTCCATTTCCATCATATTATGCTATTATACCCCAAATTTTATAGGAGGGAAAGAATAAGGCGGAGAAAAAGCTCTCCGCCTTTTATGACCCTTCATGCTCCGATTATACCGGATATGTCTTATTCTCTGTGTTTGCAACTGCTGCATCCACACCTGTCTGCTGTGCTTCTCTA